>DATGKC010000122.1:0-3353 GCA_035294845.1 Planctomycetaceae bacterium
CGTGGACCGCGTCGGTCAACGACTGCGGCATCTGGCAGTATTCACAGCAATACGCCGCGCGTTGCCACACCCGGTCGCGGGTCGATCGATCCATCGACTACGAACCGATTTGAAGAGAGCGGCGGGCCTTGGATTTCACCAATCCCAGGAAACTGCTGACCCGTTCGTAACCTTCCGTCTCCGCCTGTTCCTCCGCGGTCAGCGTTCCTTCCCGCGCTTTGGCAGCCAGCTCCGCCATACGGTTCTTGTCGGTTTCACAGAATCCCCATTTGAGCAATTCCGTGGCTACCGCTGGCGGAATTGTCGGCTTTTCAGGCGCAATGACGCGGGCGAGAATCGTTGATTCAGCGTTTTCGATTATTGAAGTGCTCATGTTTGGATTATATCAGGTTTTCGTGCGCCAAGTAGTCCTCTTGGGGCGGTACCGCCAGTCCGGTGAGTTCGGACCACCGCAACGATTTGCAAGCGAGGACGCTCGCACTACGGCGTCGCACACGCGTCTCGCTTGTGCGGGCGCGCGGGACAGGGCGCCGAACCGTTCGCACCAGGACGAGCACTCACTTTGCCGGCGCAATGATCGGCGGGAGCCATTGCCAGTCGCGGGCCGAGACGCTCGCTTGTGGATGTTGGATGGCTTCGGCCGCCGTGTCGTCCTGGCGATCGAGTCCCACGGAATAGACGACCGGCCGACCGCCGCGCATGAGAAACCGAATCGGATTGCCGTCATAAGGATCGAGCGGCACGGCGTCGAGGAATTCGGGGACGAGCGCGGCAAGCGATTCGGGCCAGGCGCCATTGGCCCGACGGTACCGTTCCAGAGCCAGGGCCACGAGCGCGGTGTCGCGGGCCTTCTGAGCTTTCATGATCAGCGCACGATCGAAGAGGAATGAATGGCAACGGCATAATAACAATACCGGAAGGAAGCGCTGCTGCAATTCCGGCGACTCGGTCAATCGCGTCAGCTCGGCATCAAACGCCGATTCCGACCCGTCCCACGGCGGGCGCGCGAGGTCTTCGGCAAACAACCGGAGCAATTCCTCTGCGAGGGCCAGCGATTCGGCGCGGTCCGCGACGACGAACGACAGCGTCGAATCAACCATTTCCCGCCGCATCGTCTCCCACCACCGGGACGAGCTCGCTCTTTCAAGCCAAGGCTTCCAGTCAGCGAACTCGGACGGCAAGCTCGATCCGTTGATGGATTGCCGCAACTCGTCGATTCCCTGCGACGTGAGCAGCCCGTTGCCCGAGCCGTCGTTCGAATACATGGAATTCAGTGACTCCACAATCATCGACCGCAGCAATTCGTGGCGCGGCACGAATCGCTCGCCGGCCAATTCGGCGAGCGCATTGTGCAGGCGCTGAAGATGGCTGTCTTCAAAAATGTACGGAGTTGTATCGACATAGCGAGTGAGAACCTCAGCAGCTTGCCTCATTCTGTATGCCGCGTTGTGCTCGATGATGGTGAATTCAGCCGACCGCCAAAGTTGACTGGCCACCCGAAAATAGGCCTCGAGATAATTCACCGTCGCAAGACCGTCTCTTGCCTCGGCTGCCCGATGGGCTGCGCCGAACAGCAAGCCGAAGAGCGCCCTCAATTCCTGGATTTGGGGCAGCACAATCATACCCGGGTTCTGGTTGGGTTTGTAAATCTCGGCCGACGATCGCATGTACGCTTTGTGCAGCCAGACGTCATTGGCCACATCGCGATAGACATAGCCGAATTCGGAGCGCGTCGTTCCTTCCAGAGTGAGGTTCAGCGATCTCTCATTTTTTGCAAGCTGATCGAGCGCGGCGGCCCAATATTTGTGGGGCGGGCCGCTGCACAGTGCCTCATCGACCGTTTTCCAGGAGTCGAGTGCTTCACTGGGGATAAACTCTTCGAGCGCTTGGCGGTAGAGCGGCCAGGCTCGCTCATCGGCGGGCGTCGCCAATCGCGCGGCGTCGATCGCTTCAATCGGGTCATATGATCCTGGCGTGCCGGCGGTGTGCAGCCGCACGATCAAAAATCCCCACAAGACGGTGGCCAGAACGACGCTTGCCAACGTCGCCTGAGAGAGACGCCTGCCGATCTGCGAGGCGGCCGGGCGGTTGCGAATTCTGGCGCGGCGGATCAACTTCGCCGCAACGGGCACAGGGCCGAAAGCCTTGATCAATTCTTCGCTTGTGCGGCCGGCCGCCAGGCCGTCGCCGAAATGGGCGCACAGCTCACGGGCCACTTCGTCGCGCTCCCGCCGCCACAACCGCGTTCGGGCCGTCACTTCGGCGATCAGCCGCACGAGCGGCGCGGGCAGCTCGGCCTGCAATAATTCGTTGCGCACGCGCGGCCGCTGCAACAGCATTGCGGCGGCGGTTACATCGGCAAACCGCGAAGCGACTCGCGCCGGAGCCACGCCCGCATCGAGCAAATCGAGACTGTGCCGATAGAGCGTGAGCAATACCTCCCGTCGGCGCCGGCCGCCCCGAATCCTTCGGACCACGTCCAGCAAGGGGCCGAAAACCTCCGCCGGCAACCGCCTTCGAATGAGCCGCCGCCAGTCGAAAGAGTGACCAAGCGCTTCCGTGATGGCGGCCTGATCGTTCAGCTCGGCTGCAATTTCTTCAGGCGATCGTCCCCGCAGCAATTCGTCGCGGCAGAGCTCGATCAAAAATTGAACAGTGTGGAACTGCCCGGTCGGCAAAGCCCGGGTCTTGGCGATTCGAAAAACGGCCTCTGCAAGCGGCTGCTGCAAGTCGGCCGCGGCGATCACGCGCCGCGCATCGCAACGGCCTGTGATGCGGCCGGCGCACAACTCCGAGATCGGCGTGAGCAAAAGCCGCAGAATGAAACTGTCGGAAGGCGGAATGAACTTCCGCTGATCGACGTTCATGCCGGACCTCCTTCGAGCGCCGGCCTGCCGCCGGCGGGAAGCACTCCCAGGGCCTGCATGGCTTGGGCGACGGCCCTCCACTGAGCCATATCGTGCGCCAAGCGCTTCTTTCCCTTGCCGGTGAGAGAATAATATTTGCGCTCGCGGCCCGACGGACCGGGTTCCCACTGAGTTTGCACCAATCCCTGGGCTTCGAGGTTATAGAGCAGCGGATAGAGGGTCGATTCGCCCATGTCGAGCACTCCCTGCGTCTGACGGGCGAGTCGCTGCACGAGCTCGTAGCCATAGCGCGGCTCCGACTCCAGGAGCTTGAGTACGGCAACCGGCCCTGCGCCGCGCATCAGCTCGCGTTCAATTCGCATTTGCCTTGCTCGATTTGGAAAGGATGGACAATGCTATGTGTAGCATAGCCTGTGGCTGGCGGCAAGGGAGGCGTGAGGCGTGAGGCGTGAGGCGTGAGGCGTGAGTGCGAAGCCCCTGTAGGGG
>DATGKC010000123.1:0-4634 GCA_035294845.1 Planctomycetaceae bacterium
ACCCAGGGCCGATGCTGCTGGAGCCAGTTGAGCGCATTGCCAAAGCGATCGTTCCACGCTTCCGCAGCCGTTGCGAGGGGAATGAGCGCGGATGAATTCCCGGCGGAGCTGCCGGCTTGCCTGACGGTCGCCGGGATTGCAGGCCGGTCGTCAGGCGGAAGGACTGCGGCGGGAGCGGTCACGGCCACCTCGACGACCGCGAACGTAATGACCGGGCACACCGCCAATGCGCCAAGCGCCACAAGCGATGCCAGGTAGCGAACTTGCGGTCGGACCCGATTCAGCACCACCAGAATCGCCCAGGTGAACGCGGCTGCCAATGCCCCTTGCCAGACGAAGTGCAACAGTGCCGAGCCGAGCCGCACGACAGCGGGGCTTTGCTCCCAATGTTCAAGGATTCCCTGTGTAAAGTCGTTCATCGCGCGCCTCCTTCGATCTGGTCGAGTAACTTGCGGATTTCCAGAAGCTCCTCCGGTGGACACCGCTTGGTGTCGAGCGCGTGGAGCATCAACAGCTTTGCGGAACCGCCGAACACGCGGTCGAGCAGATCGCCCACGAGCTGCTTCCGCATGGCGCGCTGCGAGCGCTTTGTCCGATAGATTTGCGGGCGCCGCGTGGTGTCGCAGACGATGAGTCCCTTGTCGCGCATGATCTGCATGATCTTGAGCACGCTCGTCGAGCCGATGTCGCGTTCTTTGGAGAGCACCCTCCACACATCGCGGACCGAGCTCGGCCCGCGTTGCCAAAGGACCTTCAGGATTTCCAGCTCCTGATCGGTGGGCCTGCCAGTCACCGGACGCGCCATCGAAGTCTCTCCTGAGTGTTCTCGAACGACGAATTCCTTCGTCATTATAACCGCGGCCCGCGCCGTGTCAACGAAGAAATTCGTCATTTTTTCGATAAGAGCCGACACCGAGTCTGTGGACTCGTTCGGTGCAGCCTACTTGCAGGTCTATTCATCTCGCCGACTTTCAGGAGATTTTGGCGCAAGTCGTTCTTCGAATTCCGTCGCTGATGTGTCCGCGGCGTCAAGCGTTGTTCGTGTCCGGAATTGCACACCTGTCAGCCAGGAAAGGCTGACGTACACCGGCCCGCTGAGTTTTTGTCGGAGATTTTTATTATTTCGCGGTTCTTTTCTGGATTTGTCGAGATTGCAATTGTCAGATTCGAAAATCGTGTGAACAATTGATATAGGGAGCTTCGTTCTTGCGGTAATGAACCGGCGGGAAAAAGCCGCTGATTTCGCAGATTTGGGCCACAATTAACGCGGTGAGCCACGGAGTTCACTCAGATCACGATAGAACCACGAGACACACGAACTACCCGAAAAAATTCGCGACAGAAAGATTGGCCTGATCGGCGCGACAAAGCCGGCATTCGATCGCACGCGGCCGAGTGACAGACAAGCTGGTTCTCTGTGTCCTCGGTGCCTCTGTGTTTCAATCTCTTGGGTTTATAGGAGAATCACGCGTTGCCAAACGATTGCTGTCCAAAGCGACCGCGAATAATTCTTGGATCGGGACCCTCTGGCACCCCTCATCGGGGTGCCAGCGTTCGATTGCCGATCTCCGGGGGTGGTCGCTGCGCGACGACCCCGGGCTCCTGAGGAACATCACCGGAACTGATTCTGCGACTCCGATTCGTCGGCCGTCAATCCACGGGCTGACGCCCGTGGCTCGCCTGATCTTGTTCCTGTCTGAATTATGCACCGCCCGGGGGGGGTGGAGTTTCGCTTGCAACAACGAACTGGCGGAGTGTCGTTTTATGTCGTTCGAACGGTGCGAGGAGGCGTTTGGGCGGCATGCAGGCGGAAGGCGCGCGCGGGGGCGCCGAGACTCATCATGCGGAACATGATGACATCAGTGCAGAGGTCTTGCGTTGAGCTTCTTTGGACGTTTTGAGCTCCTTTGAACGATTCCCGAGGAATATGGATGTTTTGCTTGAGCTTCTTTGTGAGCTTCTTTGAGATCTTCTTTGGCGATCTGTTGAGCTTCTTTGGGCGCTGGAAGCCGTGTCACGAGACTCATCACGTGGAACGTGATGAGTACTCTGGCCAATCCGGGCGGCTTGACGCGATCGGCGGGCTGGCGTAGGTTGCTCAGATCGCGGTTCGTCGGCGTTGTTTCGTCTCATCGCTCGTGCAGGAGTCGCTTATGGCTGGTTCTCGATTGAGGCGCGCACTAGCGACAACCTCGCGGCAGCACTTCGCGCGACGCCTGATTCTTGGCCACCATGGCGGGCGGCAGCGAACGGCGGCGGCACATTCGTCAGTCGGCCCCTTTGGCTTGCGGTTGTCGTTGGGCGTCGCGGTTATTGCGGTTGCGGCCTGCCATTTTGCGCAGGCCGCCGAGCCGTTCGCCGCGCCGCAGTCCGAGCTCAAATCGTTCCGGCTGCCGGCGGGGATGTCGATCGAAAAAGTCGCCGCGGCGCCGCTGATTCGCTATCCGCTCTTCGCCTGCTTCGACGATCAGGGGCGATTGTACGTGGCCGAAGGGACGGGGAAAAATTTGCCGGGAACCGAGCTGGTCAAACTCAACCTGGGAAAGATCACGCGGCTGGAAGACACCGACGGCGACGGCAAGTTCGACAAGAGCACGACGTTCGCCGACGGCCTGGTTTTTCCGCAAGGCGTCCTCTGGCACGACGGCGCGGTTTACACGGTGTCGCATCCTTCGATCTGGCGGCTGGAAGACACCGACGGCGACGGCCGCGCCGACCGACGCGAAGAACTCGTCACGCGATTCAACTTCAACGGCAACGGCTGCGATCTGCACGGGCCGTTTCTGGGGCCCGACGGCTGGATGTACTGGACCGACGGCCGCCACGGATATGACATCACGACGCGCGACGGCCGACACCTCACGGGACTGGCGGCCCGCATCTGGCGGTGCCGATTCGACGGAACGGGAATCGAGCGCATCTGCGGCGGAGGCTTCGACAATCCGGTCGAATTGGTGTTCACCGAAACGGGCGAAATGGTGGGCACGATGGACCAGGGGACGGGCGACTGCCTGTTGCACTACGTCGAAGGGGGAGTCTATCCGCGCGACGATCAGCCGTGCATGGCCGAGTTCAAAATGACGGGCCGCCCACTGGCTCCGATCACCAGCTTCAGCGCGGCCCTGCCGGCGGCACTGTGCGGTCTGGTCTCGATTCGGTCGAATCATTTCGGCGCCGATTATCAAAACACATTGCTGACGACGCAGTTCAACGTGCACCGCCTGCAACAGCACATGCTGACGCCCAGCGGCGCGACGCTGGCCTGCACGAGCCGCGATTTTCTGGTTTCGTCCAATTACGACCTGCGGCTCAGCGACGTGCTCGAAGACGCCGACGGCAGCCTGTTGGCGGTCGACATGGGCGCCTGGTACAACTACGGGTGCCCGACGGCGAAGATCGCCAAGCCCGAAATTACCGGCTCGATTTATCGCATCCGGCGCAGCGCGGCGGCAAAGGTCGATGATCCCTGGGGCGCCAAGCACAAGCTGGGCGAGTTGACGCCCGAGAAACTGGCTCAGTGGCTGGATGACCCGCGGCCCCTGTTTCGCGATCGGGTCGTCGCCGAATTGGCCCGGCGCGGCGCTTTGGCAATCAAGCCACTCGTCGCGGCCTATGGCAAAAAGGCGGTCGCCAGCGCTGTGCCGGCGCAAGAGGCGCTGCGCCGCCGCAATGCGCTGTGGACATTGTGCCGCATGGGCACGCCCGATGCCCGCTCGGCGATTCGCGCGGGGCTGGCCGACCAAGACGCCTCGGTGCGAATGGTCGCCGCCCATTGCGTGGGGCTGGAGCGCGATCGCGAAGCCGGCGCGGCGCTGGCCGCGATGGTGGTGAATGACGAACCGGCGCTGCGAAGGCGTGCGGCAGCGGCGCTGGGAAGGATCGGCAAACCCGAGGCGGTCCCCGCGCTGCTCGAGAGTCTTCGCAAAGGGGGCATCGACCGCGTCCTCGAACACGCGATTTTTTACGCGCTCATCGAAATCGATCACCGCGACGCGACGCTCGTGGCGCTGGCCGACCCCAGCCCGCTCGTGCGCCGCGCGGGCCTCACGGCGCTCGACCAGATGGACCAGGGCGAACTGACGCGCGACCTGACGGTGCCGCTTTTGGATACCGACGACCCCGATTTGCAGCAGGCGGCGCTGGCGGTCATCAGCCGGCACGAAGGCTGGTCGGATGAGATTCACGAACTGGTGAGCCAATGGCTGGCGAGCGCCGAGCTTTCGACCGCCCAGCAGCAGGCGCTCACGGGAGCGCTCTTGGCGCTTTCCAAGAGCGAAGGCATTCAGGATCAATTGGCGAAGGCCCTCGGCGAGGCGAAAACGCCGATCGAGAACCGGCGGTTACTCCTGCGGGTCATTTCGCGGGCGCGGCTCGATCAGCTTCCGGCGAAGTGGCTGGAGGCGCTGGGGCGGATTTTATCGGGGGACGACGCCGTCCTCGCGCGCGAGTCGATCGCCGTCGTGCGGGCCCGCAATTTGAGTCAATTCGACGCGGCGCTTTCGAAAATGGCCGCGCGCCATGATTTGCCGGTCGAGCTCAGGATCGCCGCGCTGGAATGCCTGGGCCCGCGGCAGCGCCAGCTCGATTCGGCCGCTTTCGGATTGCTCGCGGCGCAGCTCTCGGAGCGGGTCGAT
>DATGKC010000124.1:0-7643 GCA_035294845.1 Planctomycetaceae bacterium
GTACACGCGCAGCTTGGCGTCTGGCGGATAGTGCTCGGAATCGCTCTTGATGGGAACGACGTAAACGGTGTCGGGGTCGTGCGCGTGCACATCGATCGGGAATCCGAAATCAGTCGGCAAATTGCCGCTCACCTCGTGCCACGTCTC
Source organism: Planctomycetaceae bacterium (assembly GCA_035294845.1). GTDB lineage: Bacteria > Planctomycetota > Planctomycetia > Planctomycetales > Planctomycetaceae > JACQFH01. The sequence continues at coordinate 148 of DATGKC010000124.1, forward strand.
GGCGGCGTCGTCGCTGCGCATCACGTCCCAGTGCAACTGCATGAACAGCACGTTGGGACGAGAGGGATGCATGGCGATGCGATGAACGCAAAAGCCGACTTCGACATTCGGATCGGGCAAGTATTGCGACTTGAGCCCCCGGTTGACCGGCCGCCACGTCTTGCCGGCATCGTCGGTGCGGAACACGCCGGCCGCCGAGATGGCGATGAACATGCGGTCGGGATGGCTGCGGTCGAGCAAGATCGTGTGCAGGCCCATTCCACCGGCGCCGGGCTGCCATTTGGCCCCCGAGCCGTGGCCGCGCAGCCCCGGAAGCTCGTGCCACGATTTACCGCCGTCGCTCGTGCGGAACAAAGCGGCGTCTTCCACGCCGGCGTAGACGGTGTCCGGATCGGTGAGCGAGGGTTCGAGGTGCCAGACGCGCTTGAACTCCCAGGGATGCGGCGTGCCGTCGTACCACATGTGGGTCCCCGGGACGCCGTCATATTGAAACGTATTGTCGACCGGGTCCCACGTTTTGCCGCCGTCGTTGGAGCGCTGGATCACCTGCCCGAACCAGCCGCTGGTCTGCGAGGCGTACAGGCGGTTGGGGTCCACGGGCGACCCCTTCATATGGTAAATTTCCCAGCCGCCAAAGAACGGGCCGCTGATGTCCCATTTTTCGCGCTTGCCGTCCGCCGTGAGGATGAACGCCCCCTTGCGTGTGCCCACGAGAAGCCGTACTCCGCTCATTTTTTTTGTCTCCTGATTTACCTAATGCTCCAGGCTGAACGCTTGCCGTACTAATGAAAGTTTGTTTCTTTGCGTGCCGCGAAGATTTTTAGGGCGGTGAATGGAATGAAGAACCGCGGATTTCGCGGATGCGCGCGGATAAACACCACAAGGGTCAATTTGTGCATCCGCGCGTATCCGCGAAATCCGCGGTCATTTGTCTTATTTGATCGCTTTGGTGCGGCTGACGGCCGCCGGGTAAATCCGCCGAATTCTTTGACCTGTTCGGTGTGGCTTACAGCAGCCTGCGAAATTCCTCGACAGTCAGCCCGGCATCCAGCACGATTCCGCCGAGAGTAAACGCCTTGATCGGATTATTCCGCGGAATGGTGACCTGGTGAGTCCCATCGCTCATCACGATGTGCTTGCCTTCGAACGATACGGAACCCCGCCTTTTCCAGTGCCCTGACGGCGCTCAGAGGATTGACTCCGCATGCCGGCGCCGATCACAGGATCGCGCTCGCCGCAATCACTCGAATCAACTTCCCGACGGATCATCGTCCGCCGACTTCTCCTCGGATGCCTCCGGCGCCGCTTCCACCACCGACTTCAACTTCGCCAACCCCTTTTCAAATTCGCCGCCGAGCATCTTGTCCATGTTCATGAACAGACAAACCGCTTTGCTGACGAAGTTCTTTTCGCCGAAAATGCTCCAGGTCACGATCGTCTGATCGCCATCGGGTACGAAAGTGAACTCTGACGTCTGGGTATCCTCGAAGGGTCGCACGAATTGCAGCTTGATTGTGATCAAGTCGCTCGGGCGGCTGTCGATGAGCGTCATGCTGCCTTCGCCCACCTCATCATTGCCCGACCATTTGAAGATGGCGCCGGGTCCCGCCGAGGGGCCTTCGAACGTATTCTTGGCCGCCGGATCAAGCTTCGCCCACGGCGACCAGGCCTCCCAGTTGTGAAAGTCGTTGACCTGCGCAAAGATGCGAGACGGCGGCGCCGACATGGCGGCCGAGCGAGTGACGCGGAAGTCGGCCGGTTGGGCCGCCACAAACGCGGCAAAGCCTGCGACAAGAACGACCAGGCAGAGAAGAACCTTGGCAACGATCTTGAGTTTCCCCCCGCGGCCTCGAGGCTGTTCGTGCGGCGCTCCGCCCGCGCTGGCTGCTGTGTTTTCGGTGTTTGCGGCAGACATGTCTTTGCTCCTCAGGGATGTGAATATGGACTCGAATGGATGCGTCTTATGCCCAGAACGCCCTTGTACACTTTGCCAAAATCGCGCGAAGCTCGTCGCAAAATGAAGCTCACACCACGATCTCGTACCCCTTGCGCTGCTCGCGGGCCAGCCAGCTATTGGCTTCTTTGTCGCCCACGATCTGCTCCTTTTCGGCGTCCCATTCGATCTTGCGCCCCAGGCGAATGGCGATGTTCGCCAGGTGCAAAGTCGTCATCGAACGGTGGTGCGTGTAGACGTCCGAAATCGGCTGCGTGCGGTCTTTGATGCACTCGAAGAAATTCGTCATGTGCGCGTTGTCTTTGGCCGGCGTCTTTCCCTTGTAGAGCTTGACGATGGCATCTTCCGGCAGCGGGTTGGTCTTGAGGTCCTCCACCGGCTTGCCTGTCACCTTGCCGCGATTGACGAAGATTCGTCCTTCGGTTCCTTCGAACATGATGCCGTTTTCCCCTTCGCTGGTGATGACCAGCTCGACGCCGTTGGGGTACTGGCAAGTGACGTTGAACGTCGTGGCCACGTTGTAGCGGTCATCCTGCGTCGGGCGGCCATCTTTGAGGGGCACCGGATGCACGGCAGTCCCCTGGACCGAAGTCGGTCCCGAATGGTCCATGCCGATCGCCCATTGCCCGATATCGACGTGGTGCGCTCCCCAATCGGTCATCTTTCCGCCGGAATATTCGTACCACCAGCGGAACTCGTAATGCGTGCGCGATTCGGGATAGCGGGGATTATTGCCGAAGTTGCCCGACCTGTAATCGACGTATGGCGCCTGCCCCAGCCACATGTCCCAATTCATTCCCAGCGGAACCTCGGCGATCGGGATCGGTCCGCTGCCGGGGGCGCCGTTGATGTGGCAGGTCACCTTCTTCACGCTGCCGATGCGTCCGGCTTTGACGAGAGCGACGGCGGTGAGGAAGTACTGCGGCGTTTCCTTGTTGCCTCCCTCGCTGCGCTGCTGGGTTCCGACCTGAAACACGCGCTTGGTTTCGTTGAGCACTTTGATGATCTGCTTGCCTTCGTCGATCGTGAGCGTGAGAGGTTTTTCGCAGTAGATGTCCTTGCCGGCCTTGAGCGCCTCGATCGCAATTTTGGAATGCCAGTGATCGGGAGTGACGATCGTCACCACGTCGATATCTTTGCGGTCGAGAATCTTGCGGTAGTCTTCATACATGTCGACCGGGCGCTCGACGCCGCGGCCGTGCTGCGCCCGGCGGACAGCCTCTTGCCCGGCGCGCAGATGATAGAGATCGACGTCGCACACGGCCGCCACGTCGCCAAAAGGCATCAGTCCCTGCCAGATGCCCCCCTGCCACCGGTCGCCCGTTCCGATGCACCCCACCACGGGCCGTTCGCTCGCGGCAAAGAACCCCAGCGCGCGGCTGCTTTCGACGGTGAACCAGTAGGGCAGCGACGCCCCCGCCAGAGCCGCCAGCGATGACGTTTTAAGAAAATCTCGCCGATGCGTTCGTCGCTGCTGCATGATGGCTCTCCTGAAAACTGCGCTTGCTGCCGGATTGATGAATTCGAAACGAATGTTCCGACTTGAGACACCAGTCTAACGCCAGCCCACGCCGGACTCAAATGAGACGCGGCAGCGTTCCTGTGTCTCGATGGGGCCGGCCTGTGCGTGGCTGCTTCAGGCGTCGTATGCGAGTTGATCGTGAGAGACGCGCGGGGAGACCTGCGGTCGGCGGCGTGTGGCTCGGTCGGAGACCGGCCACAACTGTGCGGTCGCGCGTGTGGCTCGGTCGGAGACCGGCCACAACACCGGGAGACCGGCCACAACTATGGTTGGGAGACCGGCCACAACCGCGCTCGGAGACCGATCACAACAGAACCCCTTTTCACCTTTTCGCCCGTTTTCTGCCTTCCCATTCCCGCGGCCAAGGCGTATTTTCAATCGACTTCCCTGCAACACTTGGAGCGCTTCGTATGAATCGTCCCTGCAATCGCCGCCAGTTTTTTGAAACAACCGCCGCCGCGGCCTGCGCCGGAATTCTGTTGCCCTCTGCCGCCGCCTTCGCAGTTCGGGCCGATGAAAAGACGGGCAAAAAGGGCGCCGGTGCGACTGCCAATCAAGAAAAGAAATCGGGCAATTCTGATGCTCAAGCCGCGCTCCAGATCGTCGATACGCACGAGCATCTGTGGGACCTTACGAAGTTCAATCTGGCCTGGGCCAAAGACGACAAAATCCTGGGGCGAAGCTTCGTCAATAAAGATTATCTGGAGGCGACCAAGGGTTTGAACGTCGTCAAGTCGGTCTACATGGAAGTCGACGTCGATCCGTCACAGCAGATGCAGGAAGCCGATTACGTGATCGACCTTTGCCAGCGGAAAGACAATCCGATGGTGGGCGCGGTCATTTCGGGGCGTCCCGCATCCACAGAATTCGAGGCGTACATCACGAAGCATAAGGACAGCCCCTTTATCAAGGGAGTGCGGCAGGTCTTGCACGGCCCATCGACGCCTGCCGGCTTTTGTCTCGATCGGCAATTCGTGAAAAGCGTGCAGCTCTTGGGCGAGCTGGGGATGAGCTTCGATCTGTGTCTGCGCTCCGGAGAATTGGCCGATGGCGATAAGCTCGTGGCCCAATGCCCGCGCACGCGGTTCGTCGTCGATCATTGCGGCAACATGAGCGTTCAAGAGACCGATCAGAAGGCGCGCCGCGTCTGGGCCGACGGCATGAAGGCCCTGGCCCAGCGCGACAACGTGGTCTGCAAGATATCAGGCATCATCGCCTCGGCGGGAAAAGACTGGAAAGTCGCCGATTTAGAACCCAACATGCGCTTCAGCATGGAAACCTTCGGCCCCGAGCGGCGGATGTTCGCAGGCGATTGGCCCGTGTGCACGCTGCGGGCCAGTTTCAAAGAGTGGGTGCTGGCGCTTAAAGAAATCGTCCGCAACATGAACATGCCGATCGCCGACCAAAAAAAACTGTTCCACGACAACGCCGTGAAATTCTACGGGCTCAAAGAAAAAGGCTACCGCACATAACCTTTTGTCACACCAACAGCTCGCCAATCACCTTGGCCGGCTCGACTCCCGTGAGCTTTTGATCGAGCCCCTGGTACTTGTACGTGAAGCGTTCGTGGTCGAAACCCAACAGGTGCAGCACGGTGGCATGGAAGTCGCGGATGTGCACGGGATTGCTGACGATATTGTACGAGAAATCGTCGGTTTGGCCCCAGATCGTTCCTCCCTTCGAGCCGCCGCCGGCCATCCACATCGTAAAGCACCGTGGATGGTGATCGCGGCCGTAATTGTCTTTGGTGAGGCCTCCCTGCGAATAAATCGTGCGCCCGAATTCGCCGCCCCAAATGATCAGCGTCTCGTCCAACAGGCCGCGTGCCTTGAGGTCTTGCACGAGTCCCCATGAGGCCTGGTCGACGTCGCGGCACTGGTCGGGAAGCCGCCCCGCCACGTTGCCGTGCGTGTCCCAGTTATTGTGATAGATCTGGATGAATCGCACGCCGCGCTCGACCATGCGCCGTGCCAGGAGCACCGTGTTGGCGAAAGTGCCCGGCTTTTTGGCCTCGTCGCCGTAAAGTTTGTACGTCGTTTCAGGTTCCGTCGCGATATCGGTGAGCTCCGGGACGCTCGACTGCATGCGGAAGGCCAGCTCATATTGCTGGATGCGCGTGTGCGTTTCCGGGTCGCCGGCCTGGCGGTAGTTGAGCTCATTGAGCGCCTTGAGGCCATCCAGGGTCTTGCGCCGAATTTCGCCGGGCACTCCCGGCGGATTATTGATGAACAAGATGGGATCGCCCGCCGTGCGGAACGATACCCCCGCGTGCTCGCCCGGCAGATAGCCCGACGACCAGAGCCGCGCTGAAATCGCCTGCACCTGCTCGGTGTTCGTAGGCTTGGCGACGAGCACGACGAACGTCGGCAGGTTTTCGTTGAGTGAGCCCAGGCCATAAGAGGCCCACGCCCCCAGGCAGGGGCGGCCCGTCACTTGATTCCCAGTCTGCATGCAGCTTATGGCCGGCTCGTGGTTGATCGCCTCGGTGTGCATGCTGCGGATGAAGCACAAATCGTCGACCATCGTGGCGGTCTTGGGCAACAACTCGGTCACCCACATGCCGCACTGACCGTATTGCGCGAACTTGTACTTCGAAGGGGCGATGGGGAAGCGTTTCTGCCCCGACGTCATCGTCGTCAGCCGCTGCCCCATTCGCACCGATTCGGGCAAATCCTTGTCGAACCACTCCTGCATGACGGGCTTGTAGTCATAAAGATCCATCTGCGGCGGCCCTCCGACCATGTGCAGATAGATGACGTGCCGCGCCTTGGGAGCAAAGTGCGTCATGGCCTGCTGCGCGCCGAATTGGGCGCTCGCTGCCTCGCCGGCCTTTGCGAAGCCAGGCATGAGCTCGGGCCCCAACAGCGACCCCAGCGCCGCGGTCCCGAGCAAGTTTGAGCCCTTCGCAAAAAAGTGCCGCCGCGTAATGTTTTGTTTGAATTCGTGATCGAGGTTCATGATCGCCTCTTGTTGATTCGGCATGGCCGATAATGGCGCGGCCGGAAATAGACACCGGTGGACGAACGGGCGGGGCCCCGCGACACGCTATTTGTTGAGCACTTCATCCAAATTCATCATTTCGTTGGCAAGCATCGTCCAGGCCGCCAAAATCGGCGCCGCGAGGGCCGGGTCGGCCTTTGATTCGCCGACCGCGATGAGCTGTTTGGCGTCATCAGGATGGGCAGCATAATAATCGAGCAATTGCTTGAGCGATTCCTCGACCAGTTGGCGTTCTTCGGGGCGCAGCGGACGTGCCAATAGCCGCCCTGCCAGGAATTCGAGCCGCCCGGCGCTGGCTTCGCCTCCCTGCAGCAACGTCATTTGCGCCAAATGGCGCGCGGCCTCGACGAACGTCGGGTCGTTGAGCGTGGCCAGGGCTTGCAAAGGAGTGTTCGTTCGTTCGCGGCGGACCGTGCAAGTTTCGCGGTTGGGCGCGTTGAACAAGTCCAGCAGCGCCGGCGGTGCGCTCCGCTTCCAGAATGTATAGAGGCTGCGGCGATACAAATTCTCGCCGCTGTCGGATTTGTAATCGCGCGTGTTGCTGCCGATGATCGCCACGGCCTCCCAGACGCCCGGAGGCTGATAAGGTTTAACGCTCGCGCCTCCCAATTTTCGCACCAGAAGCCCGCTGGAAGCCAAAGCGCAGTCGCGGACCATTTCGGCGTCCATGCGAAATCGCGGCCCGCGCGACAGAAAGCGATTTTGCGGGTCCTTTTCCAGCTTTTCGGCAGTCGCCTGCGCCGCCTGGCGGTAGGTCGCCGACATGACGAGAAGCTTGAAGAAGCGTTTCACGTCCCAGCCTGACTTGCGAAATTCGACGGCCAGCCAATCGAGCAGCTCGGGATGCGTCGGCAGTTCTCCGCTGACGCCGAAATCGCCCGACGTGCGGACGATGCCCGTCCCGAACACTTCTTGCCAGAAGCGATTGACCGTGACGCGGGCCGTCAGCGGATGATCGGGCCGCAACAGCCACGTGGCGAATCCGAGACGGTTTTTCGGCGCGTCGGCGGCGAACGGAGG
>DATGKC010000125.1:0-4492 GCA_035294845.1 Planctomycetaceae bacterium
GAAAACCGCCTCGGCCGTCGTCATAGAGGAAACCCCGCGGGCGACCAGCCGGCCCCTGGTGGCGCTGCTCGTCCTCGCGCTGGCGGCTGTCGCCTGGCTCATCGCCTTACGGATCGATCAGGCGCGATTGAACCGCCGCACCGAGCGACTCATGATCGATGCGTTCGGCGACACGTCGCAGCCGCAAGTCATCCGCGTATTTGCCGCCAAGACGCTCGGCGATCTTGGTCCGGACGCCAGCGATGCGGTGAAGAATCTGCTGGACGCATTCACCGACCCAGACATCCTGGTGCGTTCCGAAGCGGCTCGAGCGATTGGGCGAATCGGAGGCGACGGATATTTGCAGGCCACGCTGAAAAATATTCACGATAAGGACGAATCTCCCATCGTGCGCGACGCCCTTTCCGAGGCGATCAAAGAATTGGCCCGCAGTCCATCAAAGGCGATGTGGCCCTATGTCGTGGCGGCGCTATTGGTCGTGCTGGGCTGCGTGGGCTATTGGATGTGGAGGCAGGCGACGGCCGCTTGAGCGATCGCCTCTCGAGCCTCGATCGCGCGATCAGCGTGGGACAATCTCGACGCCGTCGGCCACTTTGTCGCTGGGATGTACGACGACCGTGTCATGCTCAGCCAGGCCTGCGACGACCTCAGCCGCCAGGCCGCTCTTATGCCCCAGCTCCACCTCGCGCAGGATGGCTCTGCCGCGCTCGACTCGAAAGACGGCCCAACCTTCGCCGTGCCGGAAGAGCGCGCTCGTGGGAACTTTCAGCGCGCCTTCTTTTTCCCAGACGATGATCTTGGCTTCCACCCGGAAACCGTCGCCGAGCGCGGCGGGAATCTTGTGGCGGTCGGGAAAATCGGCGATCACATTGACTCTTTGTTCTTCGACGCCCAGCGCTGAGATTTTAGTGCGCCCCGAGGGTTCGACGATCCGCACGCGCGCGGTCAGCGGCTCGTCACCCCCCCATTGTTCGAGCAGCACGGTCGCTCCGGGCGCGATTTTCACCGCGTCGCTGGAAAGCACGTCGATCTCGATCTCCAGATCAGAAAGGTCGCCCAGCTCGATGAGGGGCGTGCCGGCCGTAACGACCGCTTCGCTCTCTTGCAGCACGCGCAGCACATGAAACACCAGCCCGCTTTGGGGCAGCGAAGGAGAAGGGATTTCGAAGTGGGCGTGATCGTCGGCATCGCCCGTGCGCGGGCGCGTACGCAAAAGCGCCGCTTGGGCCAACTCCAGCTCGAAGCGGGCCACCTCTTCGGCGAATCGATCGCGGCGCAGCTCTTCTTCGCGCGTGCGCTTCTGCATGAGCTTGGTTTCCAGATCCGATTTCGAAATGGCGTTTTTCTGCAAGAGCTGCCCGGACCGCCCATACTCAGTTTCGGCCAGGTCGAGCGCCGCTTCCGACCAGCGGAGCTGCGCGCCGGCTTTTTCCAGCGCGGCTTTCGACGCCTTGACCCGCGCTTCGGCCTGCGCCAGCGCCCGCGGATCGAGCAGCTCGGGGTCGGCAGGTTCGATCAAAGCCAGCGTTTGCCCCGGCACCACGCGGTCTCCCGGCCGCAGCTTGATCCGCCGCAACCTCCCCGTCAGCGGAGCCGAGACGACATACCTGTCGCGGAGCCGCGTCTTGCCGTCTTCTTCGACGCACACTTGCAACGTTCCGTACGCCACCTGTGCGAGGTCGACGGCGATCGGCTTGGGGAGAAAAGCATAGACCACCGCGGCTGCCAGGCCCAGCGCGAATGCGATGCTAAGAATTCGCTTGATCCAGCGCTTCACAGCAAGATCACTCCCGCGTCTTCAGCACGCCAATCAGATCGAGGTGATCGAGCCGGCGGCGGACGACCAGCCCCGAAAAGAGCGCGGCCACCAGAACCACCACCACTGAGAACCCGTAGGTCTCGGGAGCGATGACGAACGGAATGCGGTACATTTCGGTGTCGAGAAACAGGCATACGATTCTGACAAGCGACCAGCCCATGCCGATCCCCAGCGGCAAAGCGGCCAGAGTGAGCAGCGCCAATTCGCCCAGCAGGATAAACGAAATCTCGCCGCGGGTCAGTCCCAAAACGCGCAAGCTGGCCAATTCGCGACCGCGTTCCGAAAGGGCAATGCGCGCCGTGTTGTACACCACTCCAAACGCAATAATGCAGGCGAAGATCACGTTAAAAAACTGCATTTGCAGCATATTTTCCATGACCGTCTCGCGGAAGCTGCGGATCGACGTTTTTTTGATCGTCACGCCGGCGACCCGCGGCGTTTCTTTCAGCTTGGCATAGAGCTGTTCCATCTGGTTATCATCGGCGGTCAGATAGGCTTCAGTCAGCGAATCTCCTTCCCCCAAGAGCCGATTGAGGGCCCGCAGATTCATGTAACAGAACGTCCCCAGAAACTCGGTCGCCAGGCCGGTCACCGGCACGTCGCGGATCGGCCGCGACCCCTCCAGCACTTCAACCGACAGCGTATCCCCCACCTTAACGCCGAGCAATTCGGCCAGTTTGGAGTTGAGCACAATTCCCTCTTTCGGGAGGGAAATGGCCTTGACGTTCTCATCCACGAGATGATTGAGTTCGGGTTCATCGACGATTCCCTGGATCATCGTGCGGCGCTCGACGTTCCCGAACCTGACGCGGACAGGAACCATCCGCCGCGGCTCGACATATTCGACTCCCACCATGTGCTGGATGTCGTGGAATCCCGACATCGACGTCGGTTCCAAGAGCGAGACCGTCATGTCCTGCCGCTGCGAAACCATGAATTGAGTGTCCACCAGGAAATCAAGCGAATCGGCCGAAAAGCGGCCGAGCATCAGGATGGCCACGGCCAGCGCCATTCCGAACGACGAAAAGAAGGCTTTGAGAGGGCGCCGCTCCAGATGCCGCAAAATCATCCGCGTGCGCTGCGTGAAGAAATCCTTAAGGCCCAGCCGCTCCAGGATCGTCAGCCGATAAGCGGACGGCGGCTCGGGGCGCATGGCCTCGGCAGGGGGCAAATTGATGGCGCGGCGAATGACATTCAGCGTGCCGGCGACCGAGGCTCCGGCGCTTGCGGCCAGCGCCATCAGGGCCACCTTCGGCGGGAGCGTAAAGTACAACATCGGAAATTTGTAGAACCGCGTATAAATTCGCGTGATGCTCAGGCCGAACCAATAGCCGGCGATCGAACCGAGAATGACGCCGATGATGGCCACCGCCAGCACCAGCTTCAGGTAGTGCACGCCGACTGCCAGGTTGCTGTAACCGAACGCCTTGAGCGCGGCGATTTGATCGCGCTGCAAGGCAATGATTCGCGACAAGACGACATTCAAGAGAAATGCGGCGACCGACAAAAAGATCGACGGAATGATCGTCCCCATCCGCTGCAACTGGCGGATTTCGTCGGACAAAAACCGGTTCGAGATCTGATCGCGCCGGCCGTGGGATCCCAGGCCGCCGTAGGGTCTCACGATTTCATCCAGCCGTTCGATCACGTCCTGCTCGTCGGCGCCCGGCGTGATATCGAGGCTCACGTCGTTGAAGGCGCCCTCCATGTCGAACGCCGAGGCCAGGGCTTGCCGCCCCATCCAGAAGACGCCAAACCGTTTGTCATCGGGGACCAGCGCTCCCAACCGGATCGTGTAGACGTACTCGGGCGAAAGCGCCGTCCCCACGATGCAGAGATCTTTGCGGCGGCCGTTGATGATCGCCGTGATTTTGTCTCCGGGACGCAAATGGTGCGCCTCGACGAAACCCTCGGCGGCCAAGACTTCGTCGTCGCGCCCGGGCTCGATATAGCGTCCCGAGCGCAGGTGCAGCGCATTGAGCTCGATCTGGCCGTTTTCCGGAATGGCGATCAACCGGCCCACCGCCGGCTCGGTAAGGTCGGCGAGGTCGAGCGTCACGTCGCGGACGACGCGCGTCTGCACGTGGGCCACGCCGGGAATCTCGGCAATCCGGGCTTCGAGCGAATTGGGAGCTCGTTTCAGTCCCACGAAAACATCGGCGAAGCGATAGCGGTCGTAATAAGCGGACTTCGTAGTCTGCAAGGCATCCAGCGCGCTGAGCGACATTACAAAAGTCGCCACGCCGCACGCGATCACCGCGCAGATCGCCAGCACCTGCCCCCACATATGCATCACGTCGCGAACGAGCTTGCGGTCGATGGCCCTCATTACCAGCGCAGCTCCTGCGGCGGGAGCTTGTGCGTGTTCGAGCGGACGTTCGAGATGCGGCCGTCGGCGAGCGAAATCACGCGGTTGGCCATGTCGGCGATGGCCGCGTTGTGCGTGATGACGGCCGTGGTAGTTCCCAGCTCGCGGTTCACGCGTTCGATGGCTTCGAGCACGAGGATGCCGGTGGAAATATCGAGCGCCCCCGTCGGCTCGTCGCACAAGAGCACGTCGGGGCGCTTGGAAATCGCGCGGGCGATGGCCACGCGCTGCTGCTCGCCCCCCGAGAGCTGCGCGGGAAAGTGATCCATGCGGTGGGCCATGCCCACCAGTCGCAGCGCTTCCTC
>DATGKC010000126.1:0-5401 GCA_035294845.1 Planctomycetaceae bacterium
TTTGCGATTGGCTCGAAATTTCTCGAATTGGGCGTTGCGCGAGCGGCCACGTTGTCGCCCTGATACCATTGTATTTCTTGCAGCCAGGCACGCCAGGAGCTGGATCTATGCCGACACGTCGCGAAGTTCTCAAAGTTTCGGCCCGAATGGGATTGGGCATGGCTTTGCCATCGGCGCCGCTCTTTGTTCGGGCGGCCGAACCCGACGGAATTGAAGTCAACGATGTGCAATCGCAGTTGAATTCCACGCGGGTTCATGAAATCCGGTCGCCTCGCACAGTCTCCGATTTGCAAATCGCGCTGCGCGACGCGCAGCGCCAAAATCGAGCCATCAGTCTGGCGGGGGGACGTCATGCGATGGGCGGCCAGCAATTTGGCAGCGACGCGATGCTGCTGGACACCAAAGACTTCAATCACGTGGTCGGGTTCGACAAAGCCAAAGGACAGATTACGGTTGAAGCGGGAATCGAATGGCCGGAGCTCATCGACTTTCTCCAATCTGAGCAGGCCGGCCAGAAGGAGGCTTGGGCCATCCGCGAAAAGCAAACTGGCGTCGATCGGGTCACCCTGGGGGGCTCGTTGGCCTCGAACGTCCACGGCCGCGGCCTGAAATTCCCGCCGATTGTCGGCGACGTCGAGTCGTTCACGCTTCTCGGCGCCGACGGCAAATTGCAAACGTGCAGCCGCAACGAAAACCAGGAGCTATTCTCGCTGGCAATCGGCGGCTACGGTTTATTCGGCATTATTGTGCACGTCACTTTGCGATTGGTGCACCGGACCAAAGTTCAACGGATCGTCGAGATCATTCCGGTTAAGGACTTGCTTCCCAGCGTGGAAAAACGGCTGGCTTCGGGGTTCGTGTACGGAGACTGCCAGTATTCCACCGATCTCGACGCACAGGCCGAAGCCCACGCGGGCGTCTTTTCGTGTTACCGGCCCGTCCCCCTCGAGACGCCAATTCCGCCCAAGCAAAAGCAGCTCGGAGATCAAGACTGGATTGAATTCTATAAACTCGCGCGCACCGACAAGAAGAAAGCGTTCGAAAAGTACAGCAAGTATTACCTATCGACCAACGAGCAAGTCTACTGGTCCGATACGAATCAGCTTGCCGGCAGTTTCGATGCCTACCGCAACGCCGTCGATAAACAGCGCGGCACCGAGATGATCACGGAAGCCTATGTGAATCGAGACAATTTCATTCCCTTCATGGCCAAGGTGCGGCAGGATTACATCGACCATGGCGTGGATATGACCTTCGGCACAATTCGCTTCATCGAGAAAGACAACGAGACCTTTCTGGCCTGGGCCAAAGAGCCGTCGGTGTGCATCGTCTGCAACCTGCACGTGGTGCACACCGACGAAGGCAAACAAAAGGCAGCCGACGATTTTCGCCGGATCATCGACCGGGCGATTGAATTTGGCGGCCGATACTATCTCACGTATCACCGCTGGGCCACGCGCAAGCAGGTCGAAGCCTGCTACCCGCAGTTCGTCGACTTTCTGCGACTGAAGAAAAAATACGACCCGCAAGAACGCTTCCAGAGCGACTGGTATCGGCACTACAAGAAAATGTTCGCGGATAAGGTCTGAGTTCAAGCTTCAAACGCGGCTCATCGGCTGATAGAGAAATCTGACGCTCTGATGACGACGCCACTTGCAAGCGCGCAAATAGCCAGAATCCTTTGGATTCTGATGGGTCTATTCTGTCTGCGGGTCATCGGACAGGTTCTCGTCGAGTTTGTGCACGTGGATTTTCTTCCGCCGTCTGAAGAGTGGTTTTCGGGTCTGATTCCGTACCCGCTGCTTCTCGCGAGCCAGATCGCGATCATTCTCGTGCAAGTGAAGATCGGCCTCGATTTCACACGGCAAGCGGGGTGGAGCTATCGGCCGCGCCGCAGGGCGGGCTTCGTGCTCTTGTCGTTTGGAGCCGTCTACCTGACGGTGATGGTCATCCGCTACGCGGTTCGCATGGGATTGTATCCGCGCGAACGCTGGACGGGGGGCTCAATTCCAATCTTCTTCCACTGGGTCCTTGCTGTGTATGTCCTGCTGGTCGGCTATCACCATTGGCGCCAGAGCCGTGGCGTGCCAAGCACCGCGCCGTAGGCGATTCTTCGACGCTGGACCACAAGCGCTCGGTCGCTTCCTGCCGACGGCCCCGACGGCTGGCCCAAGGTTGCAGGCTCGAATTCTGCCGAAGATACTGAAACGTCCGCTTCTTCTTTGACCCGCAGGAGGAATCTGCACGTGCACTGCATACCGTTTCAAGCGATCGCCCTGACGATGGTCGTCCTGGGCCAGACCCCCGCCGATAACGCTTTCCCGGCGCACCGCGTCATTGGGAACGTCTATTACGTCGGTTCCAAGGCCTTGGCGAGCTACCTGATCGCCACGCCTGATGGCCACATCCTGATCAACAGCGGCTTCGAAGAAACGGTCCCTCTCATCAAGGCGTCGGTCGAATCGCTCGGCTTTAAGATGCGCGACGTTAAGATTCTTCTCGAAAGCCATGCTCACTCCGATCACGTCGCCGGCCACGCAGCGGCGAAAGAACTGACGGGCGCCAAAGTTTATGTGATGCGGGGCGACGATGCCGTAATCGCCGCAGGAGGCGAGGGACAATATCTCTACACCGACAGCCGCTGGAGGCCTTGCGCGGTGGATGTGGTGCTTAAGGACGGCGACGAAGTGAAGCTGGGAGGGGCGACGCTCATCGCGCGCCTCACTCCGGGCCACACGCGCGGCTGTACGACCTGGACCTGGCGCGTCGTCGATGGCGACAAAACGTACGATGTCGTCGTCATCGGCAGTCCGAACGTCAACCCCGGCTATCGGCTCGTGGCCAATAAGGACTACCCTGAAATCGCCGACGATTTCGCCAAGACGTTTAAGGTGTTGAAGTCGCTCTCTTGCGACGTCTTTCTCGGCGCGCACGGCGATTACTACGGGATGGCCGCGAAATACGAGCGATTAAAAGGGGCCGGGCAAAACCCGTTCGTCGACGCGAAGGGTTATCGGAATTACGTCGAAGAGAAAGAAAAGGCTTTTCGAAAAGTCCTGGCCGAGCAAACGGCTGCCGATTCAAAGTGAATTGAGGCCGCTGCCATCCCTCCCCCCGCTCGCGGGGGGATCGAGGGGGGGTGTCTGCACGGCGATGGCGGGCTCAATCCAAGTGACGTTGTTCAACCACCAACCAAAACCGCTTCGCGCAAGTTGGGAGGCCAGCATCGCAGCGCCGACCGTTTGCATTTGCTCCGTGAGCGGAGAATTGGTGGCGGCTTGGAGTTTCATTTGATGGCAAGATGCGCGCGGGACGTCGAAGGTGACTCGACGCCCCCCCCTTAATCCCCCCGCGGACGGGGGGAGACGTTGCGCCGCAAGCGACGGTGTGGGGAGAGACGTTGCGGGAGCGTCCCGATGGGCGGCGCTCGAAATCAGTCACTTCGCCGCGTCGCCCCAGATGTACCAGTTGGGATGGACGTACACCCAATAGCCTTTCGGCAAGTTGCTTTGCCCGAGGTAATCGGTTCCCTCCCAGCGGCCGTAGTCGTGAAATTCGCCGTGAGTCGCGCCATCGCCGGGAGCCTCGATGATCCGTAGCAGGTTCTTGTATTTGCCGTTCACGCTGGCTTGGATTTCGGCCTGTTCGCGGGTGAGGGGCGTTGGCCGATCGCTTGCTCCGGCGGGCTCGACGGTGCATAGCGACTTGGCGGCCGCGACCAGACTCATGAATTCCTGCCGGTGGCCGCCCCGGTCGGCCCCTTTGGCCTCTTGCGCCAGCTTCAGAACCATGTCGAAATTCGCCTCCCCGCGGAACTGCGAGTTGCGCAGAATCATGCCGAACGCCGCCACGGCGGCGGCCCAGTTCAATTCCTGCATGCGGGTTTGGCTCGCCGCCGGCCTGGCCCCCTGCCCGAACTCGAAGGCCGATGCGGCCGTCACCGGGAATTCCGACAGCGCGCTGGCTTCGCCTTCCGGCAGTTTGTAACGCAGCTTGACGGTCAGCAGCTCGCCGGCCAGGGCGCCGTCCTGCGGCACGACCGACGCGCGGTACCTGAGCGTGTCGCCCAATGCGGGCTGCGGCGCCTTTCCGGCCGCAACGATCTCATACAACGCGGTCACGGCGTGGCCGGCGCCAAATTCGCCGCCGTCCTTTTTGTCGTCGTTGAAGTCCTGCGACGGCATGACCCGGTTTTCGTATCCGATCAAGCGGTAGGCGGCCACTTGCTTCGGATTGAACTCGACTTGAATCTTCACGTCCTTGGCGATAGTGATCAACGTGCCGGTCAGCTCGTCCACAAACATCTTGCGGGCTTCCCGCTGATTGTCGATATAGGCGTAGTGCCCGTTCCCCTTGTCGGCGAGCTTTTCGAGCTTGCCATCTTTGAGGTTCCCCATGCCGAACCCCAACACGCTGAAAAATACCTTGGTGCGGGCCCGTTCGCGAATGAGCGCTACCAGCTCGTCGTCTCCCGTGACGCCGACGTTGAAATCGCCGTCGGTGCAGAGGATGACGCGGTTCGTGCCCCCCTCGATGAAATGGTCGATCGCCGCGCGGTAGGCCAGTTGAATCCCCTCGGCGCCGTTCGTCGAGCCCTGCGCCTGGAGCGAGTCGATGGTCTGCAAAATCGCCGCCTTGTTCGATCCATTCGTCGATTCGAGCCGCAGCCCGGCCGTGTCGGCATACGTGACGATGGCCACGCGGTCGCTTTCGGTCAACTGCTGCGTCAAGAGATTGAGTCCCATCTTGACGAGGGGCAGCTTGTTTTCGGCCTGCATCGAGCCGGAGACATCGACGAGAAACACGAGATTGCTCGGAGGCCGTTGCGTGGCCGCCATCTCTTTGCCCTTAACGCCGATGCGCACGAGCGAATGTTCGCGGCTCCATGGGCAATTTCGCGCGTCGACGTTCACCGAGAAGAGCTGATCGGGCGCGGGCTGCGGATAGTCGTAGCTGAAATAGTTGACCAATTCCTCGATGCGCACGGCGTTGGGGGGCGGAAGCTGGCGGTTCGTCAAAAAGCGGCGGAGATTGGAGTAAGAGGCCGTATCGACATCGACGCCGAACGTCGAGAGCGGGTCTTCGTAAGCCGAGCGGAATGGATTTTCGAAGATCGGGTCGTAGGCTTCGGCGTCCGAAGGAATCACCTGGTACGAGAAACGGACCTGCGGCGGCAAGCCTTCGGCCGTACCGAGCTGCGGGAGTGACTCATCAAGGGTCGCGAAATTTGACCTCTTCAGAGAATCAACCTGGCCCGCCGATTGGCCCTGAGCTTGCGGGCGGGCGACTTGAAAAGCGAATCCGAGGGAATAGGCGTCGGGACTTGCGGCTGCCCGGCTCAGATTCTGAGCCATAACGGCTGGGGCGTCCTGATTCTTGTAAAGGACTTCGGACTTTTTCG
>DATGKC010000127.1:0-7289 GCA_035294845.1 Planctomycetaceae bacterium
ATGCCCGCGCCGGCCGTCACGCCGGGGCATTTTAAGTCGACCGTCCGTGTCCTCCGTACAATCCTTGTATTTTTTTTCGCGCCGCGCAAATTTGTTCAGCCGGCGAATGGAAACGGCGCCACGGCGGAAAGGCCTCGCCCGGTGAATCGCTGGCAGCACCAAGAAAAATCTGTTATTGTCGCGTCCCCGCCGCGTCTCTCGCTGGCTCAAAATGAGGGTGTAGCTCAGTTGGTAGAGCAACGGACTTTTAATCCGTAGGTCTTGGGTTCGAGTCCCAACACCCTCAATGAAATCGCGCATCTCGTTTAATGCGGGTGAAGAGCGACTCCCTGGGCGCTCGCTGACATAACCGGGAGCTTGAAATGGCATCGCTGGGCTATCGTGCGGCGAGTTTGGTGGCGTGGAAATCGCCTGAAGATCAGCCGATGTCGCTCGCGCCCGATCGCGAGGCGGGCGGAACGCTGGATGTCGAGCTCGATGGCGGCGCCGTCACGGTACGCGGGAAGCTGTGCCGCTTCGTCTGGTGCCACGTCAAGAAGAAAAAAAAGGCGGGGGAAAAGCTCTTGGCCGAGGTTGAGATCACGATTCCGCTCGCTCAGTGCCAGATCAATTGGACGTTTGTTGACGCTGACGACCAGCGCTGAAGCGCGCCAGCGATAAAAACCCGATTGGCAGTTCGGTCGTTCCTCGGTCGGCAAGATCGGCCAGCGCCTCGCCCAGCACCGTCGTGAACTTAAATCCGTGCCCCGAGAACCCCGCGCCGATCACTACGTTTTCCCACGCGGAGTGGCGATCGATACAGAAATGACTGTCCGGAGTCTTCGTGTACATGCACACGCCGTGTCGTTCGGGAACCGGTCGAATCGACGGAAGATGCTCGCTCAGAAAATCGGCCACCCGCGCGAGATCGGCGGCGTGCAGTGTTCGATCGACGGTCAGCGGGTCGGCGACTGGGTCGCCTTGAGTATGCTCGGCGACCTTGATCGTTCGCCCGTCGATTCGAGGAAAGCCATAAAATTGCCCGGCGGGCGTCTCAAAAAAGAACGTCGAATTGCCGCTTTGCACGTCGAACGATTCTTCGGCGGGAAACCAGAACACCGGCTTGCGCATGACCCGGAAATAATCCGATAACGCCGCTTGGCACGATCCATCGCCGGCGGAATTTCCAACGAACGAATCTCGCAACGCCTGTGCGGCCCAGGGACCGGCGGTGATCACGAGGCTCGCGGCCGCGTATTCGCCCCTGTCGGTCTTCACGCGCACGCGACGGCCGTCCGACTCCCAAGCGATGACCGTTTCATTAGTCAAAAGAACCGCGCCATGACTTTGGGCGGCGGCAGCATGCGCGGCGACGCAGTTTTCAACCTCAAGGTAGCCTGCACCCGGTTCGAACACGACTGTCAATTCATCGGGAAACCGGTAGCTGGGAAATCGACGTTGCGCTTCCGATGCCGACAGCTTTTCGATAGGCAACCGGTGCACTTCGGCGGCCAGCAGTGTGCCGGCAACCGACGCGCACTTAGGAGCACCGGCCACGAACAACCCCACGGCGTGCAACAGGGGGCGCCCGAATTCCTGCTCGAGGCCATGCCAAAGATCGAATGCGCGGTGCAGCAAGGGAACATAATCGGGATGCTCGAAATAGGCTTTGCGAATGATTCGCGTCTGGCCGTGCGAGCTTCCCCGATCGTGCGCCACTGTAAACTGCTCGATTCCGAGCACGCGCACGCCGCGGCGCGCCAGGTGATATAACGTCCCGCTGCCAAAGCCCCCCACGCCGAGAACAATGCAATCGTAAGTGTGCATGATGAGATGAGCGGGCTCGGAATCCAAGACGACGGTCAGATTTCTGAGAATAGCCCGTGATTCTCAAACGTGGTAGTTGAATTGACGGGAATTCAAGGCGTTTGGGGGCCGGGAGTCTGGCGAGTTCAGTTACGGTAAGTTCAGCTACGGCCAGTGTCGCGTCTGGTTGGCGACGCGGCAGGATGCTATGCAATAATGAGACCTTACTCTTCCGGCCTGAAACTCCTGAACTGCGATCAATCATGCATCTTCGTCCTCCAGCGGCGGAAACAATTGCGGGAGTCGCTCGCGCGCTTCGAGCCAGAGAGGAAACGTGCGTCGCGGTCGTCGAACGGTGTCTCGCACAAATCGATGCCTGGGAGCCTGAGATTCATGCCTGGGTCAGCATGGATCGAGACGGCGCTCGCGCCCAGGCCCTTGAGCTCGATCGAGACATCGGCGCCGGACATTGGCGCGGCACGCTGCACGGGATTCCCATCGGAATCAAGGACCTCGTCGACATCGCCGGCCGGCCAACCACAGCCGGCGCCTCGTGGCTCTCGCAAAACGCCGAGGCGGACGCCTTGATTGTCGCGCGTCTGCGCGCCGCCGGCGCGATCATTCTGGGAAAAACGGTGACGACTCAGTTTGCTTGTTTCGATCCGCCGCCGACCCGCAACCCGTGGAACCTCGAGCGCACACCCGGCGGATCGTCGAGCGGCTCGGCCGCCGCCGTCGCGATCGGAATGTGCCTAGGGGCCATCGGCTCGCAAACCGGAGGCTCGATCACTCGACCGGCTTCGTTTTGCGGTGTGGCCGGCTGCAAGCCGACGTATGGGTTGGTGCCACTCAAGGGCGTTTATCCGGTCTCACCCAGTCTCGATCACGGGGGCCCGATCGCTCGAACGGTCGAAGACCTGGGAATCGTTCTGGAGACGTTGGTCTCGCCAATGGATCGCCTGGCCTGGCGCGCCGGGCACGCGGCGGCTCCCGGTTCGGCTGTCGAATTTGCGGTGTGGTCGGCGAGCCCGCTCTCGCCGCTCTCGCCCTTTCCCGAAGCGAAAACCGTTCGGCTGGGACGCCTGCGCGGCATGTTCGCCGAACGGGCCGACAAGACGGCGCTGACCATTTTCGAGCAAACGCTGGAAAAACTGTCTCGTGAAGGAGCGAAAATCACCGATGCAATATTGCCGCCGGCGTTCGACGATGTTCTACGCTGTCATCGCGTGATCATGACGGTCGAAATCGCCAAACATCATCGCGAGATGTTCAAGCAGCGCGCCGATCAATATCTTCCCTGCATTCGCGGTTTGATCGAAGAGGGACTGGCCGTGGCGCCGGAAGAATACGCGCGCTGCAAACAGCACCAACTGCAATTGACGCACGAGATGTCGGCCGTGTTTCGGGACGTTGACGCGCTGGTCTCGCCTGCGGCGCTGGGGCCGGCCCCGGCGACCGATTCGACCGGCGATCCGGCCTTCAATTCCCCGTGGAGTTACACTCACCTGCCGACCATCTCTTTCCCGATTGGCCTCTCCCTCGATGGCCTGCCGCTGGCCATGCAACTCGTCGGCAATTCGTACGACGAGGTGACGTTGTTCGCGGCCGCCCGATGGTGCGAAAGGATCGCTCTTGCCTGACGCCGACGATGCCGACAAGCCCGCCGACCAACCGCCCCAAGAGCCGCAACGGCCCCCCGCCCGCCGTATTCCGCTGCACACCAAGATCGTCTGCGGGCTCATTGTCGGAGTCGCTCTGGGATTGGCGGCGAATTGGCTAGGTCGGCAACCAGTCGTCGCGGGCGTCGAAAATCCTGCCGACCTCGATGCCAACGGCTTACATGACCGGCTGGAATGGGTGGTGCGAAATGTCACCGAGCCCGCCGGGAAAATCTTTTTGCGGTTGATGTTCATGGTGGTGCTGCCGCTGGTCTTTTCGGCGCTCTCGCTGGCCGTCGTCGAGATCGGCGACGTGCGCCGGCTGGGAAAGCTCGGTCTGCGGACGCTGCTGTTCACGGCGATTCTTTCGAGCTCGGCGGTCGTCTTGGGGATCGTGCTGGTCGATTCCATCCGGCCCGGCCGGTCGCTTGCATCCGAAAAGCGGGATGAATTGGCCCGGCGTTACGCACAAGGGGCCTCGGCGAGCGTCGAGCAGGCGAAACAAGCCAAACCGATTCGCGATCTCGTCGTCGACATACTTCCCGAAAATCCCTTGCAGGAGATGGTCGGAGCCATCGACGGCAGCTCCAAAGGAAACGGAATGCTCGCGGTGATGGTGTTCGCTCTGATCCTGGGAGCGGCGATAACCACCGTCCCCGAGAAGTGTGCCGCACTGGTCGGTTGGCTCGAGGGCCTCAACGCCATTTCCATGGTCGTGATCGGCTGGGCGATGCGGCTTGCGCCGCTGGGGGCCGGGTGCCTGGTGTTCTCGATCACGGCCCGTCTGGGCTTTGACATTCTTTTGACGTTGTTCTGGTTCGTGATCACGGTCGTCGCGGGCCTGGGGTTGCATCTTCTCATTACGTACCCGATCGTGCTGACGGCGTTCAGCCGCATGACGCCGCGGCAATTTTTTCGGGGCGCGCGGGAAGCGATGCTCGTGGCTTTCGGCACTTCGTCGTCGAGCGCCACGCTTCCCACGGCGATCAAGGTGGCTGAGACCGAGCTGCGGCTCCCCAAAGAAATCTCGCGGTTCGTGCTCACGGTCGGCGCCACCGGGAATCAGAATGGGACGGCGCTCTACGAAGGAGTGGTCGTCCTGTTCATGGCGCAGGTATTCGGCGTCGAATTGAGCCTGGCTCAGCAGATTCAAGTCGTGCTCATGTCGATATTGGCCGGCGTCGGCACGGCTGGGGTGCCCGGCGGATCGCTCCCGCTCATCGTCGTCCTGATGCAGTCGGTAGGCATTCCAGGAGAAGGAATCGGGATCATCATGGGGATCGACAGATTGCTCGACATGTGCCGCACCGTTCTCAACGTCACAGGCGACCTGGTCGTCGCGACATGCGTGGCCGGCGGCAGCGTCAAGCCGGCCGCGGAAATGGCCGATTGAGGGCTGCCAGAAAGGCTTTGGGATAATTTCCGGCGCCAAAAGGAAATCAGGCATGAAACAGGCGTGAGACGTTATCGCAATGTTTCTGTACGGGTTTATCTCTCTGCTGTTGATCGTCGCGACGTTTGAAGACCCAGTTGCGATCCTCGCTGGTCTCTCGCCGGCTTTCGTAGCATGGCTTGTATGGCGCTTCGTGCGCCGGATCAACCTCCGCGACGACCCGAGATTCGCCAAACGGCCGCCCGACGCTCCGAGATTTATGCCATTTCAGCGTCCTTCGTCGTGCGGGATCTGTCAGGAAGCGAGGGACAAGGCGGCAGCCCAAACAGGGACGCCCTCTCGTCTTACCGCCCCCGCGCCCCCGGGATAGAATGGCGGGTATGGACGTAGCCCTGTCGATCTTCGGAGTCGCGTTCGCAGCCTCTTGCGTGTGGCTGACGGTGCGAATCGTCAATCGGCGGGACAGGTGGGCGAAGTGGTCGCTTGCAGCGACGGTCGGCCTGCCAGTGCTGTATGTGCTGGGCTTCGGCCCGGCCTGCTGGGCCAGCAGCCGCCTGCAATCCTCTGGCAAAGTCGTCTCGGCGATCTACTGGCCCATCATCCCGATGATGTGGCAAGGACCGCCGGCGGTTCAGGAAGCACTGCAGCAATAC
Source organism: Planctomycetaceae bacterium (assembly GCA_035294845.1). Lineage (GTDB taxonomy): Bacteria > Planctomycetota > Planctomycetia > Planctomycetales > Planctomycetaceae > JACQFH01. The sequence continues at coordinate 5,490 of DATGKC010000127.1, forward strand.
GTGCTTTTCGGGGTGCCGCAAGGAAGCGGCTTTGCCCTCAACCACGCTGACATCGAGTTCCACTGATCCCTCTTTTGGGAAATGACCCCGCCGCCGCAAGGCGCCGGTTGACGCCGGCGCGTGGGTCAGCCATGATGGCATGGGCTCGGCGATTCGCTCTCTCGCTGACAGCCGCACGACTCACCGGACGTTTGGCCATGCCACAAACCAACCGCCTCGCACAAAGTTCTCCCGCAGCAGACCTCGCCCGTGATATTGTCGACCGCATCGACGAAGTGCTGAACGATTCATCGACGAGCGGACAACCGATCGAGTTGCAGCCGCACCGGGGCCGCCTGTTCGAGCTGTTCGTGATGGCCGACGCCGCGGGGTTTTTGGAAGAAGGGGCCGACCACGATCTGTCGTGCGACGGCATCGCCCGCGAGCTGGCAGCCCGCTGGAATCTGGCTGAAAATCTGGGGGGCCAGATCGCGCAGCCCAGCGCTTTGCCCCCCGAGCAATTGCGCCGCCTGCGGCTCTTATGGTCGTTCATGCGGATGTGGATGGAATGGACCTACGCCTGGCAGCGCTGGGAGGAATTTCACAAACCCGCCGCGCATTCCCGGGCGCGGGTGGCCAAGTGAGATTCCGGCGCACCTAAACGATGCCCTGACAGACGTCCGGGATGCGCTGGATGTTTCCCGCCCGATCGACGCAGGCCAAGACGCTGCGGGCTTCGGTGAGAAGCTCGCCGCTGCGATACAACTGGTATTCGTGCTCGAGCTTGGCGGGCGTGACTTTGGCGACGCGCGTCTTGAGCGTCAAAAGATCGTCATAGCCGGCGGGCTTGCGGTACTTGCATTCGAGGCTCACGACGACCATGAACAGCCCCGATTTTTCCATGTCGCGGTAATTGCCGCCCTGGGCGCGCAATAGCTCGGTCCTGCCCATCTCGAAGTAGGTGAAATAGTTGCCGTGGTACAGCAGGCCCATGGCATCGGTTTCGCTGTAGCGAACCCGAATCTGAATTTCGTGCTCGGTCAGCATGTCAGGTCCGGGCGCCCGAAGCCAGACCCGCCTCGTAAGTTCGGCTGCCGGGAGGCTCTCCTCCCTCGGCGTGCTCCAGCGCGATCTGGTACAACCGGCGCCCCGCCGAAGTGGGGTAGCGCCCGTCGATGCAGGCCTGGCACAAATGATCGCGATGCATCTGGACGCAGCGGGCGATGGCGTCGACAGGTAAATAGTGCAAGCTGTCGGCGCCCAGGGCCTGGGCCATCCGCTTCTCAATTTCCGGCGTCAATTCCCCCCCCTCCAGGAATTTCGGAGCGAACAGCTCTTCGACGGTCGACATGTCGATGCCGTAAAAGCAAGGCGCCACAATCGGTGGGCAGGCGACGCGCACATGCACTTCGCGCGCCAGCCCACGCTCGCGCAATTGCGAGATGAGCACTTTCATCGTCGTCGAGCGGACGATCGTGTCTTCGACCAACAGCACGCGCTTGCCCTGGAGCACTTCCGGGAGCGGGGTGTATTTGAAGCGCGCCTTATCGGCCCGGTTCCTGCCTTCGATGAAAGTCCGCCCGACGTAGCGGTTGCGCATCAATCCTTCGAGGCAGGGAATCTTCAGCTCATAGGCCATGCTGGCCGCTGCGGCCTTGGCCGTATCGGGGACGGGAACGACGATCGTGTCGTCGTCGATGGGGGCCGATTCGAGAAGGGCCAGCTCTTTGCCCAGCGCTTTGCGCGTCAGATAGACGCTGCGGTCATCGAGCGTGCTGGCCACATTGGCAAAGTAGATCCATTCGAAAAAGCAGTGGGCCT
>DATGKC010000128.1:0-7009 GCA_035294845.1 Planctomycetaceae bacterium
CGACCGTACGAAAGAAGATATCCGCCATTACTTCGCGCGAGTCGACGCCGTCATCGCTCGAAGGCTGCACGACGAAGAAGCTCCATTGATTCTCGCCTGCGTCGAGTATCTCGCCCCGATTTATAAATCGGTAAATCGCTCGTCGGGCCTAGTGGATGCGATCATCAAGGGCAGCCCGGCTCAACTGGCGCCTGACGAGATCCATTCCCGGGCGTGGCGGATTCTCGACGGCCGGACGAGGGAAGCGACAAAGTCGGCATTGGGGCGTCTGGGCTCCCAAATCGGGTTAGGGCGCGCCTCGACCGACGTGCGAGAGATCGTGCTGGCCGCCGACGACGGCCGCGTCGACACGCTGCTGGTCGCGCGCGGCGCGCATCGTTGGGGACGCGTCGACGGCGCCGCTCGAACCGTCGCCATCGCCAATGAGCAGAATGAGTCCGACGGCCGCGATCGCGAAGAATTGCTCGATTTCGCCGCTGCCCGCACGCTCAGTTGTCGTGGCGAAGTCCATGCGGTTGAGAGCATCCCCGACACCGACTCGCCCCTGGCGGCAACGTTTCGTTATTGATGCAGTAAAACAAATCCCGTGCTTGGTCCGCGGTCGCGGTACTCAACCTTGGGGGGCGGCCGGTGTTCGCGGCTGTGCGAACGGGCGCGACGCATGTGACTCGCCGAGCGACGTTTCACCGTTCCCCGCCGGCGCGGCGAACTGCTGAGGCTCGACATCCGGGCGAAGGATCTCAGCCATCTGCAGGGCCAGCACGTCGAACTCTCGCGGGTGCGTGGGTGCATACGCCAGATTCACGTGAGGCTCCGAATCGGACGAGGCGACGCGGAAATTCTGCGGCGGCATGCTGACCTGATGCGTGAACAGGTTGTAGACGCCGAACAGCGCCAGCACGTCGGACTTCCACGAACGCTCGGCCTCGACATAGAGATTGTACGCCGCATGAGCCGCGTTGAGACACACTGCCGATTCGATCAGCGAGCGGCGATAGTCGGGCATCGTGGCAGCGTTCGGTCCCCAGACTTTGGCCAACCCATTGGCCGCCTGATGGACGGGAACAAAAATCCGGTGCAGAATCGACCGCAACATGTACGTGGTGCGAGCCGAAGAATAACGCAGCGGGTTGAGGTAGGCGTCGACGGCAGCCGTCACCGCCCCGCAGCCGGAATGCCCCAGCACGACCACCAGCTTGATGCTGTCGGCCAGTAGATTAAGAGCATAATCGATGCTTCCCCAGCACTCGTCGGCCAGAACGTTGCCCGCCACGCGGATCACGAATAGATCATTGAAGCCTTGGCCAAAGAGCATCTCCGGAGGCACCCGCGCGTCGGAGCAGCCGACAACCACGGCGAAGGGCGCCTGCTTGGGCATTTCGCCATGGGCCCGCACCATCCCCACTTCCAGGCCGTTGCATTGGACGACGTACCGCGGTTCACCGGTCGAGAATGTGCTCGTGCGGCAGCTTCTCATCCATTCCGAAAAGAGGCGATTGCCGCTCTCGAGGCTCCGCCGCGCGTCTTCCGGATCGGCCGGAGGGGGCTTGACGCTCGGATTCTTGGGGTCGAAGCGGTAGATGTAGTCGATGGTTCTCATAACTACAGCATACCCTACGAAAAATCATTTTGTCTACAGAATTTCTTCCCCCGCATCGCCGAAGTGAGCGACCACGGCCGTAATATTGTCGCGGCCGCCTTGGTCGTTGGCGGCGGCGATCAGTCGCCGGCACGCGTTTTCGGGATCCGTTTCACCTGCCAGGATGTTGCCGATTCTCTCGTCGGAAAGCATCTCGGTCAGCCCATCGGAGCAGAGCAGGACCACATCCCCCGCTTCCAATTGAAGCTTGTGGAGCTCGACTTCCACCTCCGGGCACCCGCCCCCCAGCACATTGGTGATGATATGGCGCAATTTATGGTGTTTGGCCTCATCGGCCGATATTCCTCCCCGGCGGACCAGCTCGGAAACGAGCGTGTGATCGCGCGTCAGCCGATGAAGGGCGCCATTGCGACAGAGATAACAACGGCTGTCGCCCGCGTGAGCCACGAACAACTCGTCATTGAGACTATAGGCCAGAGTCAGCGTAGTCCCCATACCGTCGAGTCCCGGGCGTTTGGCGGCTTCGGACTGGACGCGTGAACCGGCCTCGCCCACTGCGCGCTGAAAGTCCGCGAGCACCCGGTCTTGTTCGTCCCCCTTGCACTGTGCAAACCATTTCAATGATTCCAAAACGAACGACTCGACGGAATCGATCGCCAGAGCACTGGCGACTTCCCCACCGGCTCGTCCCCCCATGCCGTCCGCCACGACGAAGAGATAGCTCTTGTCGCTGCTTTGGTGTTTGTTTTGTTGAGAAAGGCTCGTCTGTTGAATTTGCAGCGATTTGAGCAGTACAGCGATCAGGAAGTGATCTTCGTTCGTCGAGCGAACCTTGCCGCAGTCGGTGAGACCAAAGCTATGGACCGCCAGCGGCGAACAACCCGACGCGTTTTCTGAAGCGTCGGCGTCGAGCGCGACAAACTCGCGTTGATTCGAGGGGGTTTGAGTCTCGCTCATGCGCCTTCCGTTCCGGTCCGAATTCCGTCTGATGTTGCGACTATTGGACGCGGGCCTGTTTCCTCCAGCAATGGACGATCGAGGCTGCCGCCCACGTGACGAATCGCTAGGACGATCCTACTCCGCTGCGCAGACTCGAATTTGCGACAGCCCGCTGCTGTTCCAAATAACGGCGTTCATGGTGATAGGCCAGTCCTATGAAGGCGATGCCCAAACCAATCAGGGCGCCGATCACCAGCACGACGAGAATCAAGAGCAGTGTGGGAATTCCATAAAGCTGGTGGCTGTCGGGATGGACGACGTCCGGACCAAAGGTCTGAAATCGCAGGCCGTAAGCCAGGGCCGTAAGGCCCAGCCCGATCAAAGCCCCGGCAGCGACGATTGCTCCGCAGATTGCGCGCATGAGATGCCCTTTGTGAATTGGTTATTGACCCAGCATCCGCAGAAAGCCGCTCATTACCATCAGGATTCCCGCGATGATCAAAATGAAGCTGCTGCAGCCGCAGCCCATCCAGGGACCGCGCGGTCCCTGGGGTTGAAAAAAGCCGCCGCTGCCCAAGAGAGGTCCTTGCCCGAAGCTCATCGTTGTCACTCCTCGATTCTACGAGTCAAGAAACGCGGTTTTCGCCCAGCTCGATTTCGTCACCGGCGCACCTGCGAACGAGGGGCGATGCGCCCCTCGTCAAAGGCCCGTTTTGCCGCTCTGGCAGGCTCGACCCAGGACGCCAACCGCTCCATCCGCCTGGCGTCGCTGGGATGATCCGAAAGAATTTCCGGAAGCTGAAAATCATCTCGCCGCGCGGCCTGCATCTCCTCCCAGAAGCGGACCGCTTCTTCCGGATCAAAGTCGGCGAAGGTCATCAAGAAGATTCCGATATGGTCGGCTTCCAGTTCCTGCTGACGATTGTATGAAAGCTCCCGCAGCATTCCGTAATGGCGCGAGCGCTCGCGGGCCACGCGCTCGCTGGCATGATGGGCGAGCGCATGCGCTACCTCATGCGCGATGACCGCCGCCAATTGATCGTCGTTTTTGACCCGCTCCAATAGACCCGTCAAGACGCCGATTTTTCCCCCCGGGAGGCAAAATGCATTCACCCGGTCGTCCGCAAGCACGCTGTATTCCCACTCGAATGAGTAGTCGGACAATCGCAGGTTGATCTCGCGCTGCAGGGGTTCGATTCGTGCCGCCGTCGCGATTCGCTCGCTGACGCGCTTCACCTGGTCGACTTCCGGCCCTTGCTTGACGACTCGGGCTCGCGAGAGGATTTGCTCATAAGCGTCGCGGCCGACCTGGAGCTCTTCACCGGGGCTTAAGGCGAGCTGCTGCTGGCGATGACCGGGGCCTTCGCCTTGCGGCGTCTCGGAGCAGCCCAAGACGAGAGCGACCAGGACCGCTGCCAGCGGCCCTGCGACGGCTCTCACCGGTCGCGATAGACGGCCTTGACGCCGATCCGAGTTGAAGCACGCTGAATCCAACGGGTCAGCCCTCCCCAAAGGCCGACGCCGGCTAAGTAAAGTCACCGGCTTGCCGACGTCCGCTCGGGTCATTAGCAAGCCGCGTGCCGGTGGAATGAAAGCTGAGAATTTCTGCGTCATCGGTCGCCGCGAGGAACCATTCGATTCGCCTCCCCCATGCAACTGCGTTGCTTGAGGGCAAAGCGGCATGGCGCATTTGGAGCGGCAAAATGATTGCTGCGGGGCCAGCCAAATTGGTTGCACAGGGCGCACGGAGGTGCAGTTCAACCGGACGCGGCTCGGTTCGCGGTCGATCGCTCATGACTCGTGCCCGAGCAAAGCCAGCACCTCATAACGGATGTCTTCGAGCCTCAGCCGTAAATTCCCAAGAATGCTGGCGGCGACCGTGTCGCGGTGGCAAGTTAGCGCCAATAGCAGGTGTTCGGTGCCAACATAATTGTGGCCGAGCTTTGCCGCTTCCTTGCTCGCTTCCTCGACGGCTCTCATCGCGAACGCCGTCATTGGCAGATTGGCCGGTTCCCCTTCGGCGGTTCCCGCTTGCACCATCTTGGCGACTTCCCGGCGGATTGCGTCCAAATCAACGTGCAGATATTTGAGGACGTTGGCTCCGACTCCCGAGCCTTCTTTGGCCAATCCAAGAAGTATATGGCAGGTTCCGATGAATCCATGGTTGAATCGCATGCTTTCCTTGCTCGCCAGGTGCATCACTTTGCGGGCTCGATCAGTAAAACGACCCAATGCAACGCGAGCCGCGGTTGCCCCATCTTTGGCAGTGAAGCCTCCGTCGTCGGTGGCCATTGCACTCTCCTGAGTCACGCTCTCACGGACGGTTTCGGAGAAACCCGTCTACACTAAACTAGAGCGGCTGGCCGGCGCGCACTTCGTGCAGGCGGCCGCGGTATTTTTCGTATAGCCGCGTGTGGCGGCTTTCCGGCGCGTAGGGTTTGCCCGCCACGAAGATCGCCTTGTATTGCGTCGATTCTTGCAGCGGCGAACCGTCGGTAATGACGAGGTTCGCAAGCTTGCCGGCCGTCAGCGAGCCGATCTTGTCGTCGACTTGCAGAATCTTGGCCGCGTTCAACGTGACGGCCTTGAGCGCTTCCAATTCGGGCAGGCCATACGCCACGGCCTGGGCCGCTTCGAACGGCGCGTTGCGGCTGTTCGAGGCGCTGAAGCCCGCCGTCGACGAGGCGTTCGAGCGGATCGCCAGGAGCACGCCCGCTTCGTGAAGCCGCCCCGGGTTGGCATAGGGAGCATCGAAGGGGTCGTATTCCTCGAAAGGCCGCGACATGACGGCCCCCACGATCACCGGCACCTCGCGCTTCTTGAGCTCGGCAGCGAGCTTCCATCCGTCGGCGGCTCCCGTGATGACGATTTTCAGCCCCTCCTTTTCGGCGAACAACAAAGCCTCGGCAATCGCCCTGCGCGAATTGGCCTCGATGAAGACCTTCTTTTCGCCGCGCAGATACGGACCGAGCGCTTCATAGCGCGGGTCGCGGATGGGGGGCAGCGTCTTGGCTTCCTCGGCCGCTTTTCGCAGCTTGGCATACGTCCGCCCTTCGTTCAAAAAATCGCGCAACTGATCGACGCGAGCCTGATTGTCGGTTTCACTTGGCCAATCGACTTGCAAACCGGCCTCGAACGCCAGAACCATGTCGGGAACGGTCCAGCCGTCGAGCTTGATGAGCGAGGCCTGGCCGCAGATGATTCCGCCGGCGGGCCGCACGAGCGTTGCCGTGATTCCTCCGGCGCGCGCCACGGGAATCAGCTCCGAATCGGGATTGACGGCGACGCCGGCCCGCAGGTCGGGCTGGAACGGGCCGGCTTCCTGGTAGTCGTGCGTCGCGCGGACTTGCCCGATCTCGATGAGCCCCAGCACGGTCCCCGCGTCGATCAGTCCGGGGTAGACGTGCAGTCCGGCCGCATCGATCGTTTTGGCTCCCGCCGGAATATCCAGCTTGCCGCCGACCCCCACGATCTTATCGCCCTCGATCAGCACCGTCCCCGACTCGATGTCGGGGCCGTCGATCGGGTGCACCGTCGCGCCGGTGATCGCGTATCGGCGATCGGCAGCGGGAGCCGGGTCGATCTTTTTGGCGCGGGTTTCGCTCGTGGCAAAGACAAGCGCTTTGGGCTGCGCCGACGCAGCCGCCGCGGCCGGCGACATGGCCGAGGGTTGTTTCTCGCGGGCGAAGAATACTTCGCCATCGATGATCGTCATTTCGCAGCGGGAGAAAGCGTTGAGCGGGTGACCGGAGAAAATCGCGAGATCGGCGTCTTTGCCGACTTCGATCGATCCCATCCGCGTTTCGAGGCCCAGCTCGCGAGCCGAATTGAGCGTGATCATTCGCATGGCCGCGTCGGGCGCCAAGCCGCCATAGCGCAGCATTTTCGCCGCTTCCAGATAGAGATGCCGAATCAATTCGGCGTCGTCGCTTTTGAGGACGACGTTGGCCCCGGCTTCGGACAATAAGGCGGCGTTATAGGGCGTGGCGTCGAACGCCTCGACTTTGTAAGCCCACCAATCGGCAAACGTGCTGCAACTGACTTTATGGGCGACGATCTCGGGAGCCACCTTGTAGCCTTCCAGCACGTGTTGCAGTGACCAGACGCGGATCCCCAAATCCGACGTGACGCGCAGCAGCATCAATATCTCATCGGCGCGGTAGCAATGGCTGTGGATGAATTTCTGGTGCTCGACGATATCGGCCAGTGCTTCCAGCCGCAGGTCGCGGCGCGGCGGCAGAATGGCCGGGCTCGATGCTTGAGCGGCCGTGCCGGCAGGCGCGGCCGGCGCCTGGGCCGCCTTTCGGTACTCGATCCACCCGCGCCGGTAATCGACGGCCTCGAGGAACGCCCGATTGAGCGTGGCTTCGACCCCCAGCCGAGTGTTCGGGAAACGGTTCGTCTGGAATTTGACATTCTCGCCCAGAGCAAATTTCACGCCTTGCGGATTTCCCTGCACGATCTGATCTT
>DATGKC010000129.1:0-3375 GCA_035294845.1 Planctomycetaceae bacterium
AAGCTGGCGCGGGTTGGCGCGTCCCTCAGGGCAAATCGCGGTGGCTTCGCCCCAAATGACTTTGGCCCCCCCTGCGCCGAAGCGCCGGTAGCGGCGGAATGTTAATTCATCGGGGAGTCCATCCAGAGTGCCGTCGCAGCCTTCCATCGGCTGCACGACCAGGCGGTTGCCAATTTTGAATCGCCCGATGGCCAACGGCCGAAACAAGGGCGAGAGATCGGACGAGAGCGACAGTTCAAGGCCGAGGGATGCCGCGTCGGCGGCCAGTTCTTCGGCTGACTTGAACTTGAAATACCGGGCCATGGGGGCAGTTTTCGACGCCGGACGATTCGTCGGTTCCGGCGCAGCAATTGTGGCAAAGCCCCCATGCGCTTGGTAGTGTACGTGATAGATCGGAGGCAAATTATGTCCGACGCCCCGCGTGCATGGGTGGACGGAATTACGATTGGTGAGATGCTGCGGCAGACGGCTCGTCGGCATCCCGACCGCGCGGCACTTGTTTTCAGGCAGTTCCCGTGTCGCCAAACTTACGCCGAGTTCGACCGCGAAGTCGACGAGGCGGCCAAGGCCCTGATCGGCCTGGGGATTCGCAAAGGGGAGCAAGTGGCGCTCTGGGCCACGAATTGGCCGCAATGGGTGTTGTTGCAATTCGCCACCGCGCGCATCGGCGCCGTGCTGGTGACGGTCAATCCGGCGTACCGTGCGCACGAACTGGCTTATGTCATCGGCCAATCCGACGCGGTGGCGCTGTTTTTGATCGACAAGTTCCGCACGTCGGATTACTTCGCCATGGTCCACGAGGCGGTCCCGCAATTGGCCGCGGCATCAGCGGGCGCGCTCAGCTCTAAGGGTTGTCCGCGATTGCGAAACGTCGTCGCGCTGACCGATCAGCCGGGTTCGGGAATGTTGGGCTGGAAAGACTTTCTCGCACTGGGGCGACCGGTCGGCGATGCGGTTCTGGCCGATCGCGAAAGGGAGCTTTCGGCAAACGAGCCGATCAACATCCAATACACGTCGGGCACAACCGGCTTCCCCAAAGGGGCCACCCTCACGCATCGGAACATTTTGCTCAACGCTTATTACGTCGGCGATTGTCAGAAGCTTTCGGAGCGCGACGGCATTTGCATCAGCGTTCCCTTCTATCACTGCTTCGGCTGCGTGCTGGGAACTTTGTGCGCGGCCGTTTACGGCGCGGCGATGATCATACCCTACGAATACTTCAGACCCGAAGAGAGCCTGGCCGCCATCGAGAGCGAGCGGGCCACGTCGGTGTACGGCGTGCCGACGATGTTCATCGCCATGCTTGACGATCCCACGCGGGCGAAGCGCGATCTCGGTTCATTGAGGACGGGGGTGATGGCGGGAAGCCCGTGCCCGCTCGAAGTCATGCAGCGGGTGATCGGCGATTTGGGGGCCACAGAGATCACGATCGCCTACGGTCTCACCGAGGCCTCTCCCGTCATCACTCAAACTCGCACGAACGACCCCATCGACCTGCGGGTGGGGACCGTCGGCCGTCCGCTCCCCGGTTTCGAGGTTCGGCTGATCGACCCGAGCTCGGGCCGCGTGCTGGGAGACGACGAACAGGGAGAGCTTTGCGCCCGCGGACACGGCGTGATGCTGGGCTATTACAACATGCCCGAACAAACGGCGGCTGCGATCGACCAAGACGGCTGGCTGCGCTCGGGAGACCTCGCCTCGCGCATGTCCAACGGCTATTACCGCATCACGGGGCGCATCAAAGATATGGTTTGCCGCGGCGGAGAAAACGTGTATCCCCGCGAGATCGAAGAATTCCTCTACACGCACCCGGCGATTCAGGACGTGGCTGTCGTGGGAATTCCGGACCCCAAGTTCATTGAAGAGCTGGCCGCCTGGATTCGGCTGAAACCCGGACAAACTGCCGATGAAGACGAGATTCGCTCGTTCTGCAAGGGAAAGCTGGCCCATTTCAAGGTTCCCCGATACATCCGGTTTGTGACCGAGTTCCCGCAGACGGTAACGGGCAAGATTCAGAAATTCAAAATCCGCGAAGCCATGATTCAGGAATTGGGCCTGGGCCAGGAGGCCCAACGCGAGATGGCGTGAGGGAAGATCGCCAGTTCAGGCAATTGGCGCAAGAACCGCGCTGTGACCACTTGCCCTCGACAACGTTCCGGAAAGCCCTTATAGTCCGCCCCCCTCCTGAGAGCTTTCGCCTTTCCGATCTGCCCATCGTGCGTCTCAACGTTGGTACCTCGCAACAGGCCGTGCCGCCGGCGACCGGTTTTTCAATGCCCCATCGAGAACTTCGGCTGCTGGCGAGCGTGCTTTTGTTCGTAAGCGGATGTGCGTCGCAGAATTTCCTTGCGGGGTTGTCGCCTCGCGCACAAAAAGACGCCGGTCCTGCGACCGAGCCGGGGCGCGGGCAGCCGCCAACTTCGGCGTCGAACTCGCAGACGAAAGATCGCGCGCGGATCGACGCTCGCGGGGCGTCGATCGACGCGGCATTTGACCGCAACGTCAAAGAGCTATTGGAAATCGCTGCGCGCAACCAGCGCGCGGGGAATCTTGCCGCCGCCCGGTCGAACTATGAGCAGGTTCTGCGAATCAGCCCCAATCAGTTGACGGCCAACTATCAACTGGCGGTCCTGGACGACAATGAGGGACGCTTCGCCGATTCCGGGCGCCATTACGCCGTGCTGCTCAACCAGGAGCCGCACAACGCCGATTTCTCGGCGAGTCTTGGTTGGTCGCTCATTTTGCAGGGCCGTTACGATGAGGCCGAGCGCGTCCTGCGCGACGCGCTCAAATCGCAGCCCACGCACAAAACGGCGCTCAACAATCTGGGCTGGGCCTACGGCATGCGCGGAGAATTCGATCAGGCGCTGGCGCTCTTTCGCGCGGCGGGAAGCGAAGTCGAAGCTCAACGGGCTTTGGCTGAATTGAAACAGCACTTCCGCCCGGGAACGGCCGACATCGCGGTGCGGGATTCTTCTGAATTCCAACGATCGAATGCGAACAATTCGGCTCCGCCGTCGGCCGGGCGAGAGAACCTGGCAACACGAGACTTTTCGGCGCCGACGCCGTGGAACAGGCCCGCGGGCGCCGAATCACAAGGTTCAAAGTCTCGAACGCAGCTTGCGAGCTCGAGTGACCCGGCCGAGCAGCCGCGCGGCGGCCAACAAAGCCGCGACACGAATGCAATCGATCCCACGGACCGCGGCTGGTTCAATGGTCGATTCGCCGAGCTCGATGCCTATGCCAGCTCGTCGCCCAGCCAGGCCAATCGGGCGCGCCAGGCCGACACGCAAGGCTTCAGCGAAGCGGCCGATGTGGGCGGCGCTACCGGTCCGCCGGGGTTCACGGCGGCCGGCGCTCAGTTGGCCAGCCGAG
>DATGKC010000130.1:0-3386 GCA_035294845.1 Planctomycetaceae bacterium
TCGCCGCGATCGACACGAATAACGACAAGTCCATCGACCTGGAAGAATGGACGAAGGCGCCTCGTGGTGGCGGCGGTGGCGGCCGGCGCGGCGGCGGACCTCCCGGCGGCGGGCGTCCCGAGGCAGGTGGGGGACAATGAAGCTCGCAGCCCGCGTCGAAAACGTCACAAAAACCTATGATTTAGGCCCGGCGCTGATTCAGCCTATGGGCGGCGCCAAGCAGGAATTGAATTTCGCCCCCGTCGCTGCCGATGAAGGCCGAATTCTGGTCAAGGCGCTTCGCGGCGTGACCCTCGATTTTCCCGAAGGAGATTTCGTGGCCATCATGGGGGCCTCCGGCAGCGGCAAGAGCACTCTGCTGAACCTGCTGGGCGGCCTCGATCGACCCACGACCGGACATTATATCCTTGATGGCGTCGACGTCTCGCAGATGAATGACGCTGAGCTTTCGCACATGCGCAATCAGAAGCTGGGATTTATCTTTCAGTCATATAACCTGATCACTCAATACACGGTGCTCGAAAATATCGAGCTGCCTTTGCACTACCGTCCTGGGTACCCGCCGATCGGCGCGGCCGAACAACAGCGCTGCCTGGAGATGGCGAAGAAAGTCGGGCTGGGAGAACGACTCGACCACCGGCCGTTTCAGCTTTCGGGCGGTCAGCAGCAGCGCGTGGCCATCGCCCGGGCACTCGTCAACAATCCTGAAATCATCCTCGCCGACGAACCCACAGGTAACCTCGACTCGGCCACCAGCAACGAAATCATGGAAATGCTGATTGCCCTCAATAACGAGGGGCGCACGATCATCATGGTCACGCACGAGCCCGACATCGCCAATTGGGCCAAGCGGCAGATCGTGATGCGCGACGGTGTGGTGTTCAAAGAAGTCCTCACCGCCGACATCCGCGCTAACGCGGCGCGGACGGCGGAACCGCTCGCGGCACATTGAAACTGCGCGTCGACCGAATGCAACCGAAACGGTAATAGATCAATTCCATGTCGTTCACCCGCCTGATTCGAATTATTCAACTGGGCCTCAAGAGCCTGATGTTGCACAAGCTGCGCTCGGGATTGACGATGCTGGGAATCGTGTTCGGCGTGTTCTCGGTCATCGCCATGCTGGCGATCGGCGAGGGCGCCAGCACGCAGGCCCAGAAGCAGATCGTCGCGCTCGGCGCGACAAACATCATCGTCCGCAGCCTGAAGCCGGTCGAAGGATCCTCGACCGATCAGAATGCCGGCGGCTCCCCGCGCTACGGCCTGACCCGCACCGATTTCAAGCGACTAAGCAAGACGATCTCGACGATCACGAATGCGATTCCCGTGCGCGAGCTGCCGCGTGAGGCCCGCTACTTCAAAAACACGATGAATTGCCGAGTCGTCGGCTGCACGGCCGACTACCTCGAGGTCAACAATCTCAAGGTGAGCAAAGGGCGATTCCTGTCCGACGCCGATCAGGACACGCTGGCCAACGTCGTCGTCCTGGCGCACGAAGTCGCGCTTGACCTGTTTCCCATTGAAGAGCCGCTGGGCAAGGCGATCCAGATCGACAGCATTTTCTACAACGTGATCGGAGTGACGACGGAACGGACCGCGTCGGCCGGCATCGGGGGAAGCCTGGCCGCGCAGGACTACAACAAAGACTTGTACATTCCCATCAACACGTTCCGGGCGCGGATCGGCGACGAAATCTTCATTCCCAAGCAGCGGGGGATGGATTCCGAATACCTCGAGCTCAGTCAGATTACCCTGACGGTGCGCGATGTGGCCGACGTTCTCAAGACGGCCGACGTCGTCCGCGGCACGATCGAGCGGTTTCACACGCAGAAGGATTTCGCCGTCGTCGTTCCGCTCGAATTGCTCAAGCAGGCCGATCAGCTTCGCCAGATATTCAATATCGTCCTGGGATCCATCGCGGCGATCAGCCTGGTGGTGGGGGGCATCGGCATTATGAACATCATGCTGGCAACCGTCACCGAACGCACGCGCGAGATCGGCATCCGTCGCGCGCTCGGAGCCAAGCAGCGCGATATCATCGAGCAGTTCCTCACGGAAACGGTCGTGCTCTCGGGAAGCGGCGGCTTTCTGGGAATGGGTCTGGGATTGTTGACTCCCCTCACTTTCACAGCCATCCGCTGGTTCACGCTGAACTTCATACTCGACACTGGGTCGGGGACTCTCTCCGACACGACGCGCATGTTCTCGGAAATGGAACCGCGCGTCGCCTTATGGAGCTTGCCTTTGGCGTTCGGCATCTCGGTGGGGATCGGCATCATCTTCGGCCTGTACCCCGCCCGCGCCGCCGCGCGGCTCGACCCAATCGAAGCGCTGCGGCACGAGTAGCCGGAGTCCGGCGGATGCGATTTTTTGGAGTGCGGCGATTGATCGCCGCTTTTCTCTCATCCGCTGTCACGCGTCCGCCGATCACGAAACACGCGCATCGATCAATTGGCGTCGCGCGTGCCGCACGGGAATAGACGGTAATGCGCTTCGCAGGTCATTTCGGCACCCGGGATGCGTTTCTGCGGATGAACGAAAAGCGGGACCGAGGTTCCCGCAGTCCACATCAGTTGGCCAGGCCGTCCGTTACGTCGCCCGATGCGAGTTTCAACTTGCTTCAATGTGGATCTCGCGGTTTGCGATTTTCAGCACTTTCGTTCGGGTCGCGGCGGCACGATAGTCCGGCTGTCGCCAGCAGCGCGATCGCCGGGACGAGCGGCGCACGCATTCGCATGTCAGCCCAATACAATGAATGAACTGCCGTGAAGCTCACGATCAGAACCAGCACAGGCCGCCAGGCGGGCCAATCCGCGCGCCTTTTGCGTGCGACTCCAATCAGTACGGCCAGAAAGATTCCCGAATAGAGCACGCCGATGGTCAACCGCACCGTCGTAGAACGGGTCGTGCGATCGGTCGCCAGGGGGACGACGTTCCAAAGTCTTCGTAAGAGCGTAATCCCCGCCCGGACAGCGATCACCGGCTCATCATGAATAAATTGCCAGGCCTTGCGGCTCATCCAGTCGTCTCGCGCCAATTCCACCGCCGGCGAAAGGCGAGCCGCGTCGATCGGTGGATTCTCACGGGCCATTTCGGATTCAATCGCGGCGACCCAGTTTGCCTGTGGCTCTCCTTCCCAGACTGCCCCCCAGGGCTGTTCGACGACGGCCTGCGTGTATGCGGAATTGTGCGCCAGGAGCAACGTGTAGCCGCCATGCGTCGTGGTGACGATGGGCCGACCCATCACAACTGCATTGCGGATGACCCAGTGAGCGACGACGAGTACTAGGCCTGCCAGCAACGTCAGCTCAGCAGCACGGCTATCTCGATTCGAAAGTTGCGTTCTTGAAGACCGGCGCAGGATCCGGGCCCCCCAGATGATTGCG
>DATGKC010000131.1:0-2765 GCA_035294845.1 Planctomycetaceae bacterium
GTTTTACGGTCTTCGATTTGAAACGGTTCAAGTTGGTACTGCGTCACGCGCGTCCCACGATCGGCAGCCAAAAGGCGATTCGGCCCATCGAATGCGGCTGCAGAAATATCTCCCTGGCCGGTGAACGAAATATCGGCCGCGCGCGAGTTTCGGACGTCATAGAGCCACAGCCGGCGCGTGTGGAATAGCACCGAGAGCCACGCGCCTCCGGGCGACGCTGCCGCAAATCGCGGCGGATTTTTTCCCGCCGGACGGTACTCGTGCTGGCGGGACAGATCGGCCGCATGAAAAATCATGACGCGACCGTCGTCGAGGGCCAGAAGCACGGCATCTCCTCCAAAGGCCACAACGGCCGTCAGCCCCTCTTTGGCGGGGACGACGTCCTTTTCGATCTTTCGAACGTATTTTCCCGACTCTTCCAGCTCGAGTACCAACAGAGAGCCGCGGTTGAAAATGGCAATTGCACCCGTGTCGGGATTCATGGCGGCGGCGGCCGAAGCATCCAGCCGCAGCGCCGATTCCGGCCCGGAGCGCGCGAATTTTTCCTTGTTTTCCTCCGCCTTGACTTCCTCGCGCTTGGCCGCGAGGCGATAGATGGCCGCCTTGCCGACAGCAACCACCTCTCCAGAGGGCCTGGCGAACAGAGCCAGAGTGCCCGGCGGCGCGGAAGGGCCTTTCTTTCGGACCCAGCCCCCCGCTTTCTCTCCCACGGCCAGCGGCGCTGCCGGTCCAAACAAATTGAAGCCCCCGCTGGGGAGCGGCGATGGAATCGCGAGGATGCGGTCGCGGCTGGAATCAAAGACGGGCCCGATCATGGGCGGCAGGAACATCCCCGCGGGGCCTTGGGGCTGCAGCGCACCCGAGCCAAACACTGCATCCCACGCCGAATCCGCCGGCTGCCACTCGTTCACGTCGCCCGCTGCGGTAACGGCCAGAAGGGTCGATCGGGCCGGAACGATTTTCACCAGCCGCTGCGGGTTAATCCAAAGCTGTTCGATAAAACTCTTAGCGGCGCCCACGGAAAAACAAAGTCCCCAGAAGACGATCGTTACGATGACCGAAACGATGGCGTTCCGCCACAGAACGCCCGCCAGCGCTGAAACCGAGTACAAGATGGCGAATAAAAATAACATGGCCGGCACACACAAGAACAACTTATGGCTCCAGATGTCGAAGCGCAGTCCGGCAATCATCCAAATTCCGGTGACGAAGTAGGCCGCGATCACGCCGATAAACGCGCATCCCCCCAAGAACTTCGTCAGAAAGAGCAGCGATCGGGAAACCGGCTTGCTCAACAAGAGATCGATGGCGCCGGCTTCGAACATCTGCGGAATGATCGACGCAGTCACCAGAATCGCCGCGAATACCGCGAACACGCCGACGAACCAATTGACGATAACGGTCAAGACGGTCTTGACGAGCGCGGTCACTTGCGACCGCGCGAACGGAATCGGACCGAATTGTTTGAAACCCAGGTAGCTGACAAAGATTTCGACGTTTTCCTTTTGCGGCAGTTCGTCGGGGTAGGCGGCCTCGAGCAAGAGCTCGTTGAGGCGCCGTAATTCGTCTTCGCTGAGCGACGTCTCACCGCGCCGTTTGAGTAATTGGCGCGCCTGGTCGTTCAATTCGACGTTTTGCCACGCGGCGGCGTCGTAGAGCGTGCGGGCTCGCAACAGGCCATTCAGCTCATTGACAAGCTGCGAGACCATTTCACTGGAGGGATCGGGCGACTGCTCGTCGAGTTTGGCAAAACGGCTTTTGAGATCCTCGCTCAAAAAGGTCCAAATCTGCTTGCCGGGCGAGGGCTCGTCCGATCGCCGCTGCTGGTCGATTTTGGCGACCAGGTCGCGCGCATTGCGGATCGAGTTTCGGCGCAACTGGTGGACTTTTTCTTCTTTGATCCCCAGCGGCGCCAAGAGGGCCAGCACCACCGTCGTGAGTATGAACACGATCCACAGCACGCGCGAGGCGAGCGCTTCGCGAAAAGAATCCTTCAGGACGGCAAGGTAGGGCCTCATGCGGGCTTCCTGACAATGCCCAGAAACGCCTCTTCCAGCGTGTCGCGGCGACGCGCCAGCTCGACGATGCTGATGCGCGACTGCCGCAATGCGTCGATGCACCGATCGAGCGCCGTCTGATCGGCGATTTTCACGACCGCCCGGAACTGGCCTTCGGGGAGCGCGGCCCATTCGGAAACTCGCCATTCTTTGAGAGCCGCGTTGATCGTGGAACCATTCCCTGAAAGCGTCAGCTCGACCTCGGAATCGGCGCGCTCTGTGATTGTCTCGACAAGTCCCTCGCGGCGCAGGTCGCCCCGCACGAGAATCGCCACACGGTCGCAGACGAGCTCGATTTCCTGCAGCAGGTGGCTGTTGATGAAAATGGTCTTGCCCTGGTCTTTCAGCCGCCGCAACGTGGCGCGCATTTCACTGCGGCCCACCGGGTCGACGCCATCGGTCGGCTCGTCCAGAATGAGCAATTCCGGATCGTGCATCAGCGCCTGCGCCAGCCCCAGGCGCTGCAGCATTCCCTTGGAATACTTTTTAACCGAGGTTGTTCCCCAATCTTTCAGGCCGACCATCTCCAAAAGTGCGGGCCGGCGTTCGCGGATCGCGCGTCGCGACATGCCGCTCAAGCCGCCGTAATACTCCAGCGCCGTGTTCCCCGTATGATGGCGGGGAATGCGGTGGTTCTCGGGAAGATAGCCCACGCTTTGCCGCCCGCGGCGGTCTCCTGCGGGGCGACCCAACAGCGTGGCCGTGCCG
>DATGKC010000132.1:0-3793 GCA_035294845.1 Planctomycetaceae bacterium
GAAGCAACGGCCGCACCACAATGCCGGCCCCGATGACCTGCTCTTCCGCGAATTCATTTACAGTCAGGAACAGGCGAGTTTCGATTCGCGCAAGCGCCTGGTCGACGCCCTGCGCGATCATGCTCGAGCGCACGGGCGCGAAGTGGCCTTTTGCACCAATGCGGCCGATCTCGGAAGCGTCAATCCCGGCGGCCATTGGGTTCGCGCCCTGATGTTCGCCGACATATTCGATCTGTTCATTTACGAGCAGAACGTCGAGCCGATTGGCATGACATCCGACGAGGTGATGAAATATCCGCGCGGCAAATGGATCGCTTATCACAAACTCGCCCATGCGATCCACCACCGGCGCGCTCCGGCCGTGATTCATGCGGGCGCGATGGGCCGCCTGATCCAGCAGGGGCTGTTGGGGGGCAAGTCGATCAATACGTGGCTGGCGGTTCAATCGGCCGAAGCCTACGCCGCCAACGGCGCCTACGTCCAATATTATATCGAGCCCAAGCCCCTGAAGATGTTCTTCGACAAGTTCTGGATGGGCTCGGCAAAACATGCCGCATTTGTCCAGGCGCACCGCGACATGTATGAGGGCGACTTGCGCTCCGGTTCGCCGCTCGCGTTGGTGTTTCTGATGAACGAGCGCGGCCGGACGATTCCCGCGGTTTATCCTTCGTATCTGGGCTTCGCGCAGGGCCTGGCCGAGTGTCACATTCCCTTCGACGTGGTTTTCGCAGGAGACGGCCATTACGTCGAAGATCGACTCGCGCGCGACGACCTCAAGCATTACCAGACGCTGATTGTGCCCAGTCCTCTCGCGCCAACCCGGAATCAGCAGCGCGTGATCGGCGATTTCGTGCGCGACGGCGGGACAATTGTGTGCCACGAGCCTGGATGCTTTGGCTTCTCGCGCGCCGATGATGCCTCCCAGCCGGGCGATCTTGCCGGTTGCGAAGAAATATTTCGCCACGGCAAAGGCAGAGTCGCCGTGCTGCGCGGCGACATTTCAGAAACGTGGACCGACGACATCGGCTCAAACTATTTCAAGACGTACGAACCGGAGTTGAGGGCCCAGGTCGGCACGCTGGCGCAGTCGCTCGGCATTTCGCCGCTCATTTCCGGCGAAGACAAGGGGCTCATCGGCGCATTTCCGGTCCGGCAGCCCGCCCTGAAGCGGCTCGTGCTCCACCTGGTCAATTACGACGTTGACTATGCGAAAGACGCGATACGCGAAAAACGCGACGTCGCGATCAACGTGCTGCGGCCCGATTTCCTCCCTGAGCACGTCATCGCCCGTTTATATTCGGCCGAAAAAGATGCTCAGTCGCTCGATATCGTGGCGTCAGACGACGCCTTGCAAATTTCGGTGCCGCACCTGGGTGTCTGGGCCACAATCGCCGTCACCGGCGAGTAGGTGAAAACGAGGAACCGCCATGTACGGGAGACTTGCGAACCCACACTGGCTCGTCGGCTGGTGCGTTTTGATCGCGGCGTTATTTGTCTTCGATTCGTCGCCCCGCTTCGCCGCTGACGATGCGACGGGCGAAGATGCAACTGTGTTTAGCGAGCAATTGATCAAGGGCGGCTATTCTTACTCGTATGGCATGGATGCGGCCGACCTCGATGGCGACGGCGATATTGACATCACGAGCTCCGACACTCGCAACTTCAAGCTTTATTGGTTCGAAAACTCGGGCCGAGGCAAGTTCACCGAGCACTTGATCGAGGATGGCGACCGTCTCGGCGTCTTCGGCCATATCACGGGCGATGCCGTCGCAACGAGCGTTCCGGGCGATGCGATCAACAACCGCTGGTTCACGACGCCACGACTGGAACGGCACATGATTGGCGATGTCAATGCCGACGGCAAGCCCGACGTGGTCATCGTCGAAAATCTGCACGGCGTCGTGTACTGGTACCAAAACAGCGGGGCCCCGGCCAAAGACGCCCTCTGGCAGCGGCACACCATAACCCGGAATACGATCCCCGGCGCATACGACGTGGCCTTGGCCGACCTCGATGGCGATGGCGACCAGGACGTGGCCGTCTCGACGTGGCGGCTGAGCAATAAGTTCGTCTGGTTCGAAAATCCCGGCAAGCCCGAAAGCGCCACAGACTGGAGGCTGCATCTCATTGAAGAGAACATTGCCGAACCGCGCACCATTCGCGTCGGCGATTTCAACGGCGACGGCAAGCCGGATCTCTTGGGCACCGCGCTTTTGGCCAATCTGGTCGTGTGGTACGAGAACCCGGGCGACCCGCGATCAAAGCCGTGGCCGCGACACGTCATCGACGACAAATCGGCCAGTCCCGGACACGGCATGCCGGCCGACATCGACGGCGACGGAGACCTGGACGTGGTTATGGCCTTGGGGATGGATTCGAAAGCCAACGAGACCGGCACCCGCGAAATCGTCTGGTACGAGCAGGCAAGGCCGTCGGATTCGGCAAGCGAATGGAAGAAACACGTGATCGCCCGCGACTTCGACAACGCCTTCGAAGCGATCGCCGTAGATCTCAACGGCGATGGGCATCTCGATGTGGCAGCCACGAGCTATGCATCGCCCCACGGCGGCGCCGTCTGGTTTCAGAACCCCGGAGATCCGAAAGGAACCTGGAAACCGCACGCCTTAAAGGCGAATTGGCCTCGCGCGAATCAGATCATTGCCGCCGATCTCGACGGCGACGGCAAGCCCGACCTCGTCGCCGGCACGACGGGCAAAGTGAGTGAGGTCCGCTGGTGGAGAAACGAAGTCAATGTTCGCGGCAAGGGCGCAAAGAGAACGAATCCGAAGAAGTGATCATCATTAACCGCTGGTTGTGCACTCACACCGAAACCGTGCTCAGCAATTCCGGGACCGTTGGGCCTTTGTCCAAACTGAAAAAGATGATGACAAAATCCGGTTGTGTCGTAGACGATGGACCAATCAAAGACCATTCCGAGGTCGGCATCATCCTTCTCGACAAACGATCAGCGCCTGCTGCGAAAGCGAATCGGAGATCCTCTTCGCAGCCGCGCCGTCTGCTCTGCATGCGGCGAATTTGCGCGACAGCGTTTCTCTTGGGATCGTGCGCCGCTCTCGCTCTCTTGACGTCGGGACAAGGTCCCCGTGCTGACGAAGCGCAACCGCCGCCGGCGCCTCGTTTTCGCGGGCCGGTCGCGCTGCTGTTGAATGACGGCGGCAACTCGCTCCTGGCCGCCAATCGGCGCTCCGGCAGCATTTCGGTGATCGATACCGGCACGGGAAAAGTCACCGACGAATTTCCCATCGGCAAGAAACTTTCCGGGCTGGTCGCCGTGCCAGAGCGGAATCTCTTGCTCGCTGCCGATGAAGAGGCCCACGAGTTGATAACCATCGCGCGACGAGGCGACTCGCTCGAAGTGATTTCGCGGTTGCCGATCGCCGAATATCCTGTGAGCGTCGCGATCGGCGTCGAGGGCAAGCAGTGCTACGTCGCTTCGCTTTGGTCACGGCGGTTGTCGATCGTTGATCTTTCCCAATTTTCCGACGGCGAACTCTCCAAGGGACTGCGACTCTCGAAAGTCATAGCCCTTCCATTTCCGCCGCGTAAGCAGTTGCTGGTTGACGGCGGACGGCGGCTCATCATTGCCGACGGCTTCGGAGGAAAACTTGCGGTCATCGACGTTTCGAGCGGAGAACTCGAATCCGTCCGCGAGCTGCCGGCGCATAATATCCGGGGATTGGCCGTGAATGCCGATGGCAGCCGACTTTTGATCGCCCATCAAATTCTCAATTCGCTCGCCCGCACCACGCCCGATGACGTGCATTGGGGCATG
>DATGKC010000133.1:0-3255 GCA_035294845.1 Planctomycetaceae bacterium
GCAGGCAAAAGCCTTAGAACGCTTGACGTGAGCTCGTGCGCGGGAAGGCGGAGAGCCAGGCCGCGGTCTGCCGAAAGTTCGTCGCGCGTTGCCTGTGGCAGAACGCCCGCCAGACCTTCTTCGAGCGGCTCGTCGAATAAGAGAGTCACCGGCCCCGGCCAGAAGCGGCGGGTCAATTTGCGCCCCAAAGCACCAATTTGCGGCACATAGTCGAGCGCCTCCTGCGGATGTTTCAGGGCCAGCACCGATCGCGGACTGCCCAACCGTCGTCGAAAGGTGGACAGGCGCTCGGCGGCAGCCGGCTGCAGCGCGTGGGCGACCGTCACGTAGCCGGTTTCGGTCGGCAGACCCGCCAATTCACCTTCAGCGAGAGTCTGCACGATCTGATGCACAAGGTCCCGCGGATCTTCGGCAGAGTGAAAATCGACAATGCTCGGCATCCGGTGATTGTACAAACCGTATGCCTGCGAATATAGTGTCCAGCAGCAACCCTGTTCCAACGAACTTCAACGTGGCGCGGACTTTGATGGCTCGGGATTTCAAGCCGATTCGAGACGACCGCAAGCCCCCCGGAATGGCCCTTCGACGGCTCGTTGAGTTCCGCGGATTCAATCGCAGCTCGCTTCAACAATACCGCAACCGCATTCGTCATATGTACGACGGACCGGCTGGAGCGGTGCTCGTGATCGGCAGCCTGATGTCGCTGCACGAGCCGTTGGTCGGCCGCATTTTTCGACGCCGGAAATTCGATGTCTCCGGTTGCAAAAGCATTCTCGACGTGGGCTCCGGCGCAGGACAAATTCTCGGCCATCTGCTCAAGCGCGCCAATCCCGAAACGCGGCTGGTGGCCTTCGATCTTTCGCATCGCATGTTGCGCCGAGCGCAATCACGGCTGGGAAGCGAGCGACCCAGCTATGTGACCGGCGATCTGAGCCAGCTTCCGTTTGCCGACAATTCATTCGATTGCATTACCTGCGGCTGGGTGATCGAACACCTGCCCGATCCTCGCCCCGGACTGCGCGAGCTGTCGCGCGTGTTGCAACCTGGCGGACGGCTGTTGCTTTTGGCAACCGAAGACACTCTTCCGGGAATGGTGGTCAGCCGCACCTGGAAGTGCCGAACGTACAACCGCCGCGAGCTGCGGGCTTTTTGCGACGAGGTCGGCCTGCCGTGGCGGTCGCAGCTTTGGTTCACGCCGGTTCACCGGTTTTTCAAGATGGGCGGAATACTCGTCGAGGCGCAAAAGCCGCAAGACGACGCCCCGGAATTGCGGCCGCCGGGCCATCGCTTATCAGGCCATGGCTGATGACCGAACCGAATTCGAGCGCCGGCCGCTGCCGGAAAATCAAAGCGAGAATTTCATCCGCGCCGGCGCAACGGCCTGCCGCGTCATTATCGAAATGACTCCCTCATCGGGGGCATGGAACATGGCCGCCGATGAGGCGCTGCTCGAATCGGCCGTCGCAGGCGGTGCATGCACGCTGCGCTGGTACCGCTGGGAAGCGGCCACATTGTCGCTGGGATACTTTCAATCGCCGGCGGATGCTGCCGGCAACCCGCGTCTGGCCGAGCTGCCGGTCGTGCGACGTCTTTCCGGGGGCGGGGCCATCGTCCACCATCACGAGCTCACTTACTCGTGCACGATTCCGAGCTGGCACGCCCTCGCGCTCGATCCTCGCTCGCTGTATACGGTTGTCCATAGCCGAGTCATCGAGGTGCTGCGCGATTTCGGATTTACAGCGTCGCTGCGCGGCGAGCGCGCCCCAGAACTTGGCCATGAATTTCTGTGTTTTGGCCGCGGTGATGCATTCGACGTGGTCATGGGCCCGCACAAAGTATTGGGAAGCGCACAAAGGCGCAGGAAAGGTGCTGTGCTGCAGCATGGCAGCCTGATTTTAAGGACGTCTGAGTGGGCCCCCGGCTTTCCGGGGATTTTCGACTGCCAAGGCTTTGCCGTCGGCGAGGCCGATTTGATGGCGCAACTTGCCGGCGGATTGGCCGAGTTGTTGTCGCCGCGCTGGGCGCCCGGCGCGATTACCGAAAATGAAAGGCATCGAGCGCAGATGCTGCTGGCGCGCAGTCCGGCGGCAGCGAAGTGACCGAATTCCGCATTCCGTCGGTCGAAGGCGATAATCTGTTTGACAACGTGCGCGGCCATTGATATGGTGAATGCGGACTGGTATGAAGCAGCGCGTTTCTCCAGCGCGCTCGGCATTGCACGATCATTTCTTCTTTTCATCGGCTCATGCCAAGAATTGGTCAATTTTTCGGCGCGCCCTTTTTTTTCGATTCATTTCCTGGCAGAATCTCTCAACTTTACAAGCGCTCGCGCGAATTCTGCATGATCGCCGCGTTGCGCATTTTTGAGTCGTGCTAAAGTCAGTTCCTGTCGCCAAGCGCTAACGCCGGATGTGCGACAGACGTTTTCGGTGGGAGCGCCGTCGCCATGTTTCAGGTGGAGCTTAAAGTCCTCGAAGGCCGCCAGCAGGGGAAGACGATTCCGCTGAATGTGCGGCAATTCTTGATCGGTCGCGAGCAAGATTGTCATCTGCGCCCCAACAGCGACCTGGTCAGCCGCCATCACTGCGTGTTCACCGTCGATGACTTCACAGTGCGGCTTCGCGACCTGGGAAGCACCAACGGCACGTTTGTGAACGGGGAACGCATTCAGGGACAAGTGGTGCTCAATCCGGGCGATCATGTCGCAGTCGGCAAGCTTTCGTTTGAAATCGTCGTCAAGAAAGCGGCGGCTGTGGCGCGTGCGGCGGTGGGCAGCTCTGGCAATTCGACCTCGAGTCTTCCGGCGGGTCCTGAAACGGTTCCCGATACGAGTTCGACCGACACGTCGCTCAACGTCACCGACACGATCGAAATTCCCGTTGCGCCTCCGAGCGATGATACGGCCGTCTTGGATACGTTTAATCCTTCCGATACGGCTTCTCAGATGCCCGTTCAGCAACAGCAACCGGCATTTCTTCCGTCGATGGCTTATCCACCGGGGTACGGAATGCCCCAGGGATATGCCATGCCGGGATATGCGCCGGGCTATCCCGCCGGATATCCGGGATATCCGGCCGGATACGGGGCGCCGCAAGGCTACATGCCGCCGGGCTACGGCATGCAGCCCATGATGCCTCAAATGCCGGGCTATGGCATGCCGCAGCCGCCGGCGCCCGCGCCCACCTCAAGTCGAACTGTCGAAGCCCCTCCGGTCATGCTTCCGGACCCGAGCGAGACCGGAGCCCAAGCGCCCGC
>DATGKC010000134.1:0-7231 GCA_035294845.1 Planctomycetaceae bacterium
GACGTGACGATCAGCCGCAGCACGGCCTTGACGTTCCATCGCGCTTCGTCGCCGAGGCGTCCGGCGCCAGACGCGACACGCTCCATAAACTCGCAGGCCAGCCAGTCGAGCAGTTCGGCATGCGAGGGGAATTCTCCCTGGGAGCCGAAATCCTCCATTGTCTTTACCAGTCCCGTCCCGAAAAACTGCTTCCAGTAGCGGTTGACCGTCACTCGCGCGGTAAGAGGGTTTTCGAGATCGACGAGCCAGCGTCCGAGCCCCAGCCGATTGGCCGGATCGCCCGCCCGAAGCGGTGGCAGAATCGCCGGCACATTGGGTGCGACCGGCTCGCCGGGCGTCTGGTAGTTCCCCCGCATCAGCACAAAGGCGGGGCGCCGCTGGGCCATTTCGGACATGATCATCGTCGACGGAATGGCCGCATTCATCTTCGCCTCAAGGGCCTTGAGCTCATCGAACCGCTTATTGAGCGGATCGAATGTCTCCCGAGTTTTCGAGTAGACGTAGCGCACGAAATAATTTCGCAGCTCGTTTTTCTGGGCCTCGGTCCGCTTATCGGCAGCCACCTGCAGAAGGTCGCGGATCGGTTGCGGAACTTTGGACGGCGGATTCGGCGGCCCAAGCTCGAATTTCTCCCAGGCCGCCAATGATTCCTGCGGAAGCGGCGCCTGCGCCGTGCGGGTCACGACCCCGGCCTTGTCCCAGAAGACCTTTCCGTCCGCCTGCGTGAACGCCATGCCGTGCACGACCGACCCGGCCCCGAGACCCACCGCCCGCGCTTCAACTTCCAGCCGCACCCAGCCGCCCACAGTCGGCATTGGCCCGCAGGAGAATCGGCTGGCGGTCCCATTGGCTCCCCAAGTGGAAATGTCCTCGCCCCAGTAGGCGCGGTGTTCCCACGATCCGTCATTGAACTGCAGCATCACCATCTTCGGAGGATTCTGCGGATCGAGGAAGACGTAGGCGAACAGCCGGTCTGTCTCGCCGATCCGCAGGCCATTGGCGGCCCCGGTGAAATAATGCTGGCTGACCCCTTTTGCCGTGCGGCTGTGCGACAGCCTGCCGCTGAAGACCTGCGCCGCGGGCGCTTCGCCCCATTGCCACGACTTTTCCGCTTCGCTGCCTTGCGGCGCGGCTCCGGTCGGCAGGGCCTCGTCGATCCAGGCGTACTCGCGAGGCGACGATTGGCTCGGCTCGATTGCCGCAGATAACGTGTCGTCGAACTTCGCTTGCACCAGCTCACGCGCAAGCTGCGAATTCAGCCCGGCCAAATCGGTCCGGGTCTGGTTGAGCACTGCCGTCTGCTCGGGAGTAGGAAAGGTCAATAGCGGCGGAAGCGGCACGTCGTGCCCCTGCGCCCCCTTTTCCCCTTCGACGCTGTTGAAGAACGCGAACAGCGAATAAAAATCTTTCTGCGATACCGGATCGTATTTGTGATCGTGGCATTCCGCGCACCCCATCGTCATGCCCAGGTAGACGGTGGCGGTCGTGTTCGTGCGGTCCACGGCGTATTTGATCATGTATTCGTCCGGATCGGCGCCTCCTTCTTCGTTATAAGTGACATTGCGGCTGAAGCCGGTCGCCGTCCGTTGCTCGGGTGTCGCCTCTGGAAGCAGGTCGCCGGCAATCTGCTCGATCGTGAAGCGGTCAAACGACATGTTGCTGTTGAAGGCATTGATGACCCAGTCGCGGTATTTCCAGATCGATCGATCGCTGTCGTTCTCGTATCCGTTCGTGTCTCCATAGCGCGACAGATCGAGCCAGTCTTGGGCCATGCGCTCGCCGAAGTGCGGCGAGGCCAGCAGTCGATCGACGACTTTCTCGTAGGCGTCGTCGGCAGGATCGTTGACAAAATCATCGACCTCTGGCAGCGTGGGAGGCAGGCCAATCAGGTCAAGCGTGAGCCGCCGCACCAGCGTCACCCGATCGGCCTCGGGCGCCGGCGTTAGCCCTGCCTGTTCCAATCGCTGCAGAATGAAGTAATCGATGCCGTTCCGGACCCACGCGCGGTCCTTCACGTCCGGAAGCGCGCGGCGCAGGGGTCTTACGTAAGACCAGTGCAGCTTGTAATCGGCTCCCTGTTTGATCCACCGCCCCAGAAGCTCGATTTCCTGTGGGGTCAGTTTCTTGTTCGAGCCGGGCGGCGGCATCTGTTCATCGGCGGCCGTCGCGGTAATTCGTGCTATTAATCCGCTTTCTCCCGGCATCCCGGGAACAATGGGGACCGCGCCCGATTCGGCCGGCCTGAGGGCGTCGTCGCGATTGTCGAGCCGCAGGCCCCCCTTGCGTTCTTTCTCATCGGGGCCGTGACACTTGAAGCAGTTGTTCGAGAGAATCGGTCGTATCTGGCGGCTGTAGTCGATCGCCGGAGGCGTTTCTGCGGACGAGGCCACCGCGTTCTGCGCCGACGCGCCTGACCGGCGGTCATCGGCAGCCGCTCGCATGCAGAATATCCCGCCGGCAATCGCCACCGGGATCAAGCATGCCCGGCGCGAGAACCCGAGTCGAATTCTGACGGCGACGCAGTGCATGGTCGGTCGGATGGCCATTTCGGGGTCAAATTGGGGTGTCTTTGCCGGCACGTCATCAATGGACGTGGATGGGAGTCGCAATAAGAAGCAACGATTCTATCCGAAGACGGGGAACATATCGAACAAAACCCATGCATATACTCGGAGTGAATAATCCGCCAGGAATTTTTTTTTCGCGCGGGGATCATTCTGCACTCCACACTTGCTTGTTCGGCTTGCACTTGTGGCGATCCGGGCCGAGTCGGCGATCACTTGTTCCCAGATCGCAGTTTGCGGGTTTTTCCCTGGCAACAACGTCGCAACTCCCTGCGATAACGCAACATGCGTCCGCGACAGCTTTATTCATGACCGGCGCCACCCTTATTCATCCACATATGCTTATTCCAACTGCATTTTTGCCCCCCTGTTCGGCACTGGTCTTCTCCCTGTTCGGCGCCTGGTCTCCTCCCCGGTTCGGCGCTGGTCTCCTGACCACGCCGACGACATGACCGAAGGTCTCCCATGCGTCTCTCAGCCCCAACCCGCACGCTCGTTTCACTCCGCCTGCAACTACCTCATAACCCGCCGACTTCAGCTCTCCCAGAGCCTCTACTTCCATTTTACCTCCGCCGCTCAATCTCCGCGGGGTGGCTTTTCGGATTTTTTTTGAGTCGGTATCCCGCAACAAAAGTGTAGGCGGGTTTCTCCGAAACCCGCAATTCATCCGCGGACCGGACGCCTACCCTACATCGCGCCTCGCCTCGTGAAGACGCCAACTCACGCGGGTTTCGGAGAAACCCGCCTACACTGGACGATCACCTGCGGCAGCGGGTCGGCGTGCGCGACGATCTGCTTGGCCCGAGCGATGTCTTCCTGGAAGTGCTGGAGGGCGGTTGCGGGCACGAGCGAGCTCCCAAGATGCGCTGGCTTATCAGAGCCCGCTGTCATTCTGCGTCTGCGTGCCCGACGACTTCCTCGTTGTAGTGAATTTCGTCATCCTGCTCGTCATACCTGACGTTGCGATCTCCGGGAACACAACATTCCAAAGATCAACAATCTCTTCGGCCTCGAGTCTGCTCCGAATATGTTCCGCAATATCACTTGCGGTCGGAGGAGTCGACGATGGCCTTTCCGGGAATAGTTCGTCGTAGATCTCGACGAGGTCGCTGGAATTGGCTTTTTCCACGACCTGAGCGAGCCTCTCGGCGGCTTCAAACTTCGAAAGAGCCGGCATATTTCGATCTCCGCTCTGCGCGTGTGAACAAACCCACGCTTAATTTTATCGACATGGGAGGTAGCAGGGCAATGCGGCCAGACTTGAACTGCGCAATAGTCACTCTGGAGCGGAACAAGAGAGCGCAACGGTAAAGATCAAGCGGCGTCAACCGATATAAAGAAACTCGTTCGAAGCCAAAAGCATGAGGCACAGGCTGGCGAGGGCCTGCTGCTGGATTTGCTCGGGCGTCGATTCCGGGTTCGCGAACGCTTCCGTTTGTGCGCGCACGTGTTCCAGGCAAAAGCCGACTTCAGTTGCCGTCGGCTTGCGGCCCAAAGCCAAGACGAACGCCGACTCGATCATCTTTTCTGCCGGCGCCTGGGGGCCTGCCGAAGCGCGAACGCGCTCGGCGAAAAATCTCGCCTGCTCGATCGTGAACTTGCTGTTGACGAGGGCCAGCGACTGCAAGGGGGTGGTCGAGTTCGTGCGGTGAGTGCAATTGACGACGATTTCGGGGAAGTCGAAAATCTCGAACATCGACAATTTGAAGCCCTGTCCCAGCGGATGCGACCCGCGCAGCGACTTCACGTACAGGCTCCGCCGCCATTTGCTGGTCGGCGTCGGCCCTTTCTCTGAAACCGTCACCAGACCGTCCGGATTCATCTCGACGGGAACTGGGGGTCCGCAGGGCGTCGGGTCGAGCTTGCCGCTGACGGCCAGAACGGCGTCGCGCAAGACTTCGGCTTCGATGCGGCGCAGGTTCATTCGCCAAAGCAGGTCATTTTCGGGATCGATCGACCTGGCCGTCGACGATTCATCTTCCTGCGGACGGTTCGCCGATTGCCGATAGGCAGTGGAGCTCGTCATCAGCTTATGCAGCCGTTTGATGCTCCAGCCGTGTTCGACAAAATCGACGGCCAGCCAGTCGAGCAGCTCGGGATGAGTCGGGGGAGAGCCGCTGCGCCCGAAGTTTTCGAGCGTTGCGACGATGCCTTTGCCGAAGTGGTGCTCCCAGACGCGGTTCACGAAGACTCTGGCAGTCAGCGGATTTTCGCGACTCGTCAGCCATTTTGCCAAAGCCAGGCGCCGTCCGCTCGAATCGCCTTTCGTCTCGGTCGGCCGCTCGATGCCGGAATGTCCGGCCGAGCACAAGACGGTGGGGAACCCCGGCTCGACGATTTTTCCCGGGGTCGCGGCGTCGCCGCGAATTAACAGGTGCAAATCGGGGGGCTTGCCCACGTCGCAGAGGCCCTGGATGCGCCCGAACGTGCGCTTCGACGCCAACAGGCCGGCGCTCTCGCTGCCCAGCTTGGCAGCGGTTTGTTTTTCGGCCTCGCTGAACGCATTCGTGAGCTCCTGGTCAGACACCGCCAGCGCGCCCTCGAACTTGCCGGCCAGATACTTTTGGATTTCGTTGCGCATCGCCGCGGGCGCCGCAACGGCTGCTTCGACGTCGGCCCTCAACACCTCCGGCAGTTTCTCGACTTTTGCCTGACGCAATTTCTTGCGATGCGGAGCGCGCAGGGTCTCCAGCTCTTTGGCGATTTCGGCCGTTCGGGCTTCGACCATCGCGTTGTGGCGGTCGATTTCCGCCTTTTCTGGCGGGGCAACGTCGGCCAGATAGCGGTCGGATGGCTTCAGCCAATCGTCGGGATTGAACGCCGTGGCAAACACCGCCATCAGCCGGTAATAGTCTTCCTGCGGGATGGGATCAAACTTGTGGCGATGACAGCGAACGCAATTCATCGTCAGGCCCAACACGCCCGTCGAAACGTTGTCCACCAGGCGCGACAGCGTGTCAAAACGGTAGTTCGGATATTCGACAACGCTGTGGGTCCAATCGGGCACCGTTCTCAAATAACCCGTGGCAATGAGCGGTTCGAGGATTTCCGGCGTATATTTCGTGGCGGCCTTCCAATCGACCAGCTCATCGCCGGCCAGTTGTTCGGCGAGGAACAGATCGTATGGTTTGTCCCGATTGAACGAGCTGATCACGTAGTCGCGATAGCGCCAATCGTCGAAGACCAACATATTTCCCGCTTTGTCGGGAGTGTAATGCGGCGAATCGGTGAAGCCCGCCACGTCGAGCCAGTGACGCCCCCAGCGCTCTCCGTAATGCGGAGATTCGAGCAGCCTGTCGATCTGCCGCTCGAAGGCATCGGGGCGGCCGTCGGCGAGGAACGCGTCGATGTCTTCCGGAGACGGCGGCAGACCCGTGAGATCGAGAGACGCGCGCCGCAAAAGCGTCGTCCGCGAGGCTTCAGGCGAGAATGTCAGCCCCTTGGCTTCCTGCCGCGCCAGAAGAAACGCGTCGATCGGCGTGCGCACCCGGTGCTGCGCCTGCACTTGCGGCACCGGCTGTGCGACCGGTGGACGAAAGGACCAGAACTGCCGATCTTCGTCGGTGACGGAGGGCGCAGCCGCGGCGGGAGCGCCGTCGACGCTTTGCGGCAGTGTCCCGGCCTCAATCCACCGGCGAATGAGGTCTGCCTGTTCGTCGCTGAGCGGGTCTTTCTCTTTCGGCGGCGGCATCTGCCGAGTCGCGATTTTCTTCAGGAGCACGCTCTTTTCGGCTGAGCCGTTGATGACGACCGGGCCTTCGTCGCTGCCTTTCATGAGCGAGGCGAGCGAGCTGAGGTCGAGGCCGCCTTGCGGGTCTTCATTGTTATGGCACTTGGCGCAGTGCGCCTTGAAGATAGGCGCGATGTCTTGTTCGAAGCGCGGCGCTTCCTTCGTGGTTTGGCCGAGCGCGGGCGCAGCGGCCGCAGCCGTTGCAAAGACTGCCAGCACGGCCAGCGCGAAACCGTCTCGCAATCTCGCCCACTGCCGGCTCATCTTGATCATGGGGTCCTCTCGCGTCGACTCAAGGCGGGCACTACGCGGCCGGCGGCGACTCCAGCAACT
This sequence comes from Planctomycetaceae bacterium, assembly GCA_035294845.1. Taxonomy (GTDB): domain Bacteria; phylum Planctomycetota; class Planctomycetia; order Planctomycetales; family Planctomycetaceae; genus JACQFH01. Next base: position 6,628 of record DATGKC010000134.1, read on the forward strand.
CGGAGACGATCTTCGCTCCGCTGACGGCAGGGTCGGTGAGCGTTTCATTGCGGCCATGGTACAGGTACTTCAGGCGCTGGTGATCGAGGCCCAGCAGATGCAGAATCGTAGCGTGCAAGTCGGGAACGCTCACTCGCTTCTCGACAGATTTGTATCCGAAATCGTCGGTCGCTCCATGCACGTAGCCACCCTTGAAACCGGCCCCTGCCATCACCAGGCTGAACGCATTGCGATTGTGATCGCGCCCATCGTCGTTCTCGGTCGTGGGGAGTCGCCCGAACTCTCCGGTCCACATGATGAGCGTGCTGTCGAGCAGGCCGCGGTCTTTGAGATCGTGGATCAGGGCCGCGGCCGGCTGATCGGTGGCGGCGCAGATTTTTGTCAGATTGTCCTTGAGCTTGCCGTGGTGGTCCCAGCCTTCCACCGGAGTCATAATCTGCACAAAGCGAACTCCCGATTCGATCAGCCGCCGCGCCATGAGACAACGGGTCCCATAATCGGCGGTCGCCGGGTCCTCGAGGCCGTACTTCTTTCGGGTGGCGCTCGTTTCGCCGGAAAGATCGAGCGCGGCGCCGGCGGCCAGTTGCATCCGCGCCGCCAGCTC
>DATGKC010000135.1:0-2464 GCA_035294845.1 Planctomycetaceae bacterium
TCGCGCTCGCGGAAGGCGTACAAGAACGGGCTGAACGTGCCCAGGTCGAGCCCGTAGGCTCCCATGCCCACCAGGTGGCTGGCGACGCGGTTGAGCTCGGCAATGATCACGCGCAACACCATCGCCTTCTCGGGAACCTCCATGCCCACGAGCTTTTCGACGGCCAGCGACCAGCCCAGGTTCATGTTCATGCCGGCCAGATAATCCATCCGGTCGGTGTAGGGAATCCATTGTTGCGGGGCGAGGTTTTCGCCGATCTTTTCGGCGCAGCGATGTAGATACCCGATGTGCGGCGTGACCTCGTGCACGACCTCGCCGTCGGTCTTGAGCAGCAGTCGCAAAACGCCGTGCGTGCTGGGGTGCTGCGGCCCCATGTTGACCAGCATCTCATCGGTGCGAACGTCGAACTCGACGATTCGCGGATCTTCCATTTGCAATGGCATTGTGACCCTCGCTTATGCCGCCTGTCCCTTTTTCGACCCGCTCTTAACGCCCGCGGATGCCGTGGTATTCCAGCGGAAACTCGTAATCTTTTCGCAACGGGTGCCCCACCCAATCTTCCGTGCACAGAATTCGCCGCAGGTTCGGATGGCCGGTGAAATTGATGCCCATCAGATCAAAGGTCTCGCGCTCGTGCCAATCGGCGATGGCCCACACGCCGGCCACGCTGGGAATCTCGGGCAATTCGCCGGGCACATCGCCCTTCCAGCGCGGCAACTTGACTTTGATCACCAGGGAATGCCGATGAGCGTAGCTGTACAGGTGGTAGACGACTTCAATATGGGGCTCGTGAGCGAACTTCGCCGCCTTCTTGGGATCAGGCTCGAAATAATCGACGCCGCACAGGTTATTGAGCGCGTCGAAGGAGAGGCTCTCGTCGATCTTCAAGAATCGGGCCACATCGGCGATTGCGGCGGGCGCCACTTCGACCCAGGGATCGAGCGCTTCGAGCTGGGCGCCGGTAATTCGATCGCCGAACCTGGCGGCCAGTTTCTGGTGAATCTCGGCGGGAGTCATGCCTTCGGTCTCTATCTGGATCTTGTTATGCGAAAAAGGCGGGCGATCTTCAGGCCACCGGCTCGAGCTTGCGGTCGGTCGAGGCGGGCCCGGCGGTTGCCGGTCTTGCCGCGGCGTCTCTTTGAGCCTTGCTGCTGGTGATCGCGCGCACCCAGTCGAGATCGCCCCGCTTCCAGACGTAGGCAAACGCCACCAGCAGAATCCCGAAGAAAAACAGGATGTCGACGAGGCCCGTGATGGCCAGGCTGTGCGCGGCGGCGGGCGTCACGACGTTGGCGCTGTCGGCGGCAAGCGACCCGGCAGGCTGATTCAATAATCTCTCGCTGAGCTGGACGCGCGCCTCGCTCGTGACCCGCGAATCGAGAAGCTGAGTTGCCTCGCCGAAGACCGCAGCCCAGGGAAAGAAAAACGCCACTTCGACGTCGAAGATGATGAACAATAGCGCCACGACGTAAAACCGCAGGTCGAATTGCACGTAGCTCGACCCGATCGTCGGCTCGCCGCATTCATAGACCGCCAGCTTCTCCCGCGTCGGGTTGGTGGGACGCACCAAAAGGCCCAGCAGCAAGGGGAGCAACAGGAATACGACTCCCAGCACCGTGAACAAGAGGAAATGGCCAACCAGGTCGGTCATTCGTTGGCCCCCAGGCCCCCCGAGCTCCCTTCGGGGGCCGAGCCCGCCAGCAACGATTGCCGGCCGGCAAACCCGGCGTCGATCTCGTGCCAGTGCGTGACTTCGTCTTCGCCAAGCTGCCAGCACAAATAGACCTCGCGGCCGTCCATGAGGGCCCGAAAGTCGATCAGCCCACGGCTGATGTCTTTGAGCTCGACCCCCAAACCTTCGAGCTCGTTGATGAACTCCTGCAGGCGGGCGATTTCCTTATCGAGCTCTTCTTCGACCTGCTGCAGCTCTTCGCGATACAGCTCGCTCAGCCCGCGCTCGCTCGAACCCCGCGACTTGCCGATTTGGTCGAGGCGCGCCTTGCGCTCGCTGACTTCGCCGTATTTCGTGACAATGTCGCTGACAATAGCGCGCACGAGCGGCAGCGCGCTGTTGGCTTCTTCGATCGTGAAGTATCGTTTCTTTTCGGTCGCGGCCATGCTAGACCCTCCCGCATAAGACTTACTGTGGTGAATGCTCGAACGGACTGGGCTCTCCTTTGACCCAAACCGGCTCGAACAGCGCTTTCGATTCGGCCACCGCCGTGGGATTGAGCGTCGTTTGACCCCAGGCGACCTCCAACGGAAGCTTGGCGTAATCGACGATGCAACCATCGCGGCTGTAACAGCTCAAATCGTAATTGGAACCCATGAAGATGCAATCGACAGGGCACGGTTCGACGCACAAAGCGCAGAACATGCACTTGGTGTAATCGATTGTGAAGCCGTCAAGCCGAAATCCCTTCCCGACCGCCGCTTTTTCCTTGTCGATGTAAATGCAATCGAC
>DATGKC010000136.1:0-3955 GCA_035294845.1 Planctomycetaceae bacterium
ATCGCGCAGGGGATCGGCGACACGATTCGCGTTTCACTCACCGTTCCCAACAATCGCAAGAGCGAAGAGATTGTCGCCGGGCGGCAGATCCTGGCCGACATCGCCGCCGGCCGCGTGCGCTCGGTCGTCCGCTTCAATCGCGACGCGCTCAACATCATCAGTTGCCCGAGCTGCTCGCGCGTGGAAAACGAGGCGTTCATCGACCTGGCCCAACAGGTCAAAGAGCTGACAAACTATGCCAAAGGGCATGCCATCACGATCGCCGTGATGGGTTGCCGCGTCAACGGCCCCGGCGAAACCGATGATGCCGACCTGGGTCTGTGGTGCGCCCCGAACTTCGTAAACCTCAAACGCGGCGGGGAAGAGCTGGGCGCCTTTCCCTACGACGAGATTTTGCCGAAGCTGAAACAAGAGTTAGATGCGCTCATTGCGTCGCGGGGTTAAGCTGTTTTGTCGCCGGATCGTCTCCGGGAATTCGGGCGGCGCGTCAACGACTCGTCATTCGTCGTCCAAAGGAATCACATGGCCACCGATCTAACCCGCAAGGATGAGCTGCCGGACCTTACGGCCCGCATTCTTGCGACCTATCAACCCGACGGCAAAATCAACCATCTGGGACACTGCCCCCTTCCCAATCTGGCGGCGGTCATCGACATCGTCGAAGACCTCAAAGAAGTGATTTTCCCAGGCTATCGCCGGCGTCAGAATCTGCACATGGGAAACGTGGCCTACCACGTGGGCGACCTGGTCGATTCGTTGCACGATGCGCTGGGGCAGCAATTTGCGCGAGCCCTCAGGCACGAGCACGATCTGCGTCACAGCGTCCAGTGCGGGGCCGGCAGCGGCGTCGATTTCGAGGCGCTGGGCCAGGCCAAAGCGCTCGAGTTTCTGGAAACCATCCCGCGCGTGCGCGAATTGCTGGCCTCGGACGTGCAGGCCGCTTACGACGGGGATCCTGCCGCCACGAGCCTCGATGAGATCATCTTCTGTTATCCGGGCCTGGAGGCGATCACCGTCCAGCGGCTGGCGCACGAGCTGTACTTGCTCACGGTCCCCATCATTCCGCGCATGATGACCGAATGGGCCCACAGCCGCACCGGCATCGACATTCATCCCGGCGCCAATATCGGTCCCTCGTTTTTCATCGATCACGGGACGGGCGTCGTCATCGGCGAGACGACCGACATCGCCGCCAACGTGAAGCTCTATCAGGGCGTGACGCTGGGAGCCTTGAGTTTTCCCAAGGACGAGCAGGGGAACATCATTCGCGGAAAAAAGCGGCACCCGACGATCGAAGAGAACGTCGTGATCTACGCCAACGCCACGATTCTGGGGGGCGACACCGTGGTGGGGGCGGGCTCGGCGATCGGCGCCAGCGTCTCGCTCACCAAGAGCGTCCCGCCCAACACGATCGTCACGGTTGATAAACCGTCGCTTCGCTTTCGCGAAAAGTAGATTGGCTACGCGATCGCGCGGGGTTTGGGAACCGGGGGCTCGCTGGCCTTGAGCGTTTGCACCTGGTCCATCAGCACTTCCAGTTGCGAGACCAGTTTCTCCTGGTTTTCGAGCAATCCATCGGTTGCCGACGCGTAAACCGCTTCCCGCGCGCTGGCCCTTTGCGAGTTGCCCTGAATTTCTTGCGATAGCTCCGTCAACTGCCGATTGAGATTTTCCAGCTCGTCCACCAGCAGCGGATCGCGTTCGGCGTCGAGCTCGGCTTGCCGGGTCTGCGCCGCCAGGATTTGTGGTCGCTTGGAAAGAAAATGCGGCGCGGGGACCGGGGCGCGGACGCCTGCGTCGGCCGGCCGTTCGCCGGCGCGGCGGTGAGCCCGCGCCAAAACGGCATCAACCAGCGCCTTGGCGCCCGCCTGCTGACGCTGCTGGAAATCTTCAATCTGTGCTTCTTCGCGCTCGATCAGATCGACGAGCTCCGGCGCAGAAAGTTCCGACGCCGGGCGATCGGCCTCAGTCGAAGGGCCGGCGGCCGGCGCGGGCGTCTCGACGCCTGCGGGCGCGTGCCCGGCTTCCAGCCGCGCGAGCAATTCGACCTCGCCGATCACAATCACGTCGCCGTCATGCAGAGTCACGTTTTGAACGGGCCGGCCATTGACTGCCAAGACCGGTTCGGCGGCGATGGCCTCAAGCGCGATTTCGCGGCCGGCCACGGTGATGATGCTGTGCAGGGCCGGCATACGATCGCCCCCCAGCCTCAAATCGCAAGTCGATCCCGCGCCGATGAGGAAACGCGGGTTTGTCACCGGCCGGCGGCGAAAGCGAGTGCGGCCGCGAGTGACTTCCAATACCAGGTGAACGGGCAACGACAGCGATGATTGATCGGAAACGGCAAATTGAGCCGAGGCAGAACTGTTCTGCGTGGGGGTCATACAGTCAACCTCTTGTCGACGAAAAAGTGCGGCGGGTGGCTGCCGTCGGCCCTGGCAGCGGGAATCAGCAAGGATGATTTCGTCATGCGATTTCGAATGCCATGAGCGAATTGCGACGCCGCGGGCCGCAGGGGAAAATCACCATCCTGTTGAAGCGAACCGTCCCACAGTACGGTTTCTGACGAGAACCGTCATCCATTTCAGCACGTCAAACTGGGCAAGCTGCAAAGTCAATGAGGTCCGGCCAATGATTGGCGCGAAAATCGAACTGCCGAGTACGTCAGCCTTTCTCGGCTGACCGATGTGCAAATCTCGGAATCGACTTTACGCCGGTCGCGGCGGATGCAACGCCATGGCCAACTTGCGGCGGGCGCGCTGCAATTCGGTGGCTTTGGCCGCAAACTCGACTTCCGTCCGCGGATTGCGCTGTTGCGCGACTTGCAGGTCATCTTCGGCCTGTTTGACATCGAGGGTCGACGCCGGTTGCGCTCGGTTGGTGAGCAGCGAAACGACCTCGCCCTTCACCTGCACGAACCCGCCGTCTACGAAATAGCTTCTTTTTCCCGCGCCAGTCGTGATCCGCAGTTCGCCGTAACCCAGGCGTCCCACAAGCGGGGCGCGACCGGGGAGGATGCCGATTTGTCCATCGAGCAGAGGAAAGCGCAAGGCCTCGACCGGCTCGTCGATGAGCGTCGTCTCGGGGGTCACCAATACGATTCGAAGTTGCGTGGGGATCATGGCTCTCGATCACGGCGGTTGCAGGCGTTGATGCAGCAACGATGGTTTTAACCGGCCGCCATTTGACGGGCTTGCTCGGCGGCCTCTTCGACGCCACCCACGTACATGAAGGCCGACTCGGGAAGCTGGTCCCACTTGCCGTCGCAGATTTCCTCGAAGCTTTGAATCGTCTCGGCCAGCGGCGTAATTTTGCCGGCCTTGCCGGTGAAGACTTCAGCGACGAGAAACGGCTGCGACAGAAAGCGTTCGATGCGCCGCGCGCGGTGCACGATCTGTTTGTCGTCTTCGCTCAGCTCATCGACGCCCAGAATGGCAATGATATCCTGCAATTCGCGATAACGCTGCAATGTCTGCTGCACGCGGCGGGCGACCTTATAGTGCCGTTCGCCCACGTACTGCGGATCGAGAATTCGGCTCGACGAAGCCAGGGGATCGATGGCCGGGTAAATGCCTTTCTCCGAGATGCGGCGTTCGAGGTAAATGAAGGCGTCGAGGTGCGAAAAGGCGGTCGCTGGGGCCGGGTCGGTCGGGTCGTCGGCCGGAACATAAACTGCCTGCACGCTCGTGATGGCGCCCGACGTCGTCGAGGTGATCCGCTCTTGGAGTTCTCCCAGCTCGGTTCCCAGCGTGGGCTGGTAGCCGACGGCGCTGGGCATGCGCCCCAGGAGGGCCGATACTTCGCTACCGGCCTGCGAAAAGCGGAAAATATTGTCGATGAAAAGCAGGGTGTCGGAGCCGGTGGCGTCGCGGAACCATTCGGCCATCGTCAGCGCCGAAAGGGCCACGCGCAGGCGCGCTCCAGGGGGCTCGTTCATCTGGCCGAAGACCATGCA
>DATGKC010000137.1:0-3796 GCA_035294845.1 Planctomycetaceae bacterium
AGGCTCAATTGCTTTTGGCTGGAGGGTTCCCAGGCGAGTGCCATCGAGACGATTCTGGATCTCGACCGGCTCTTTCCCCGACGCCGGAACGTCTCCCAACTGAAGCCGTTTGGAGATGCCGATTACTGCGTCGGCTTTCAGGGGCAGGCGATTATCGAAGATGAGCGCCGCTGGTGGCGGCGGATTTTTCGCAGGAAGCCGTGGCGGCATTGGCGCGTGTGGTGCGTGCGCTCGGGCTCGGTGTACGTGCTGGCCCTCTATCTTCAATCGGCCAAGGTCGATCATGAGGCCGAAACGGTCGCCACGATGATCGTCAGCTCGATCGAATTCAGCGAGCAGCCGGCCTGTCCCCCGGAAGTCTTCGAACGCCGCGTGCTCGAATTGGCCCGCCGCAAGTTCCCGCTGCTCGACTGCGAGCGCGCTCCCGATTTTCAGATCAAAGTCGGCGGGTCGAAAGTCAATTTGTTCAATTTCTACCGCTCTTACGTCAGCACGCCGGAGCAGTTCGAATCGATCATTCTGCCGGCATTGACCACCGTCGTGCAGGTTCAGGGCTGGGGCAAAGATCAGACCGAGCCCACGCTCGACCAGGTGCGCGACCGCATTATGCCCATGCTCTATCCCGAGGCGATCTGGCAAGAGAGGTTTCCCAACTTCGTCGGCGAGCCGTGGGTGGGGGGTCTCGTGATCCTGTACGTCGTCGACGAGTCTCGCGCCTATTGGTACATCCGCAACGATTTAATGGAAACCTGGGGGCTGCCGCTCGATGAGCTGCACCAGATCGCACTGGCGAACCTCAACCGATACTTCGACGAGGCGCCGATGGAGTTTACCGTGGCCGGAGAAGAAGGGGGCCCGCGCCTTTTGATTCCCACGCGCCCCGACGCCTACAACACGTCGCGCCTGCTGAGCGAACACTTTCACAGCAAGCTGCGCGGCGTGCTGGGGGGCGAGTTCGCCGTGGGCACTCCCAACCGCGATTTCTTCGTCGCCGTCAGCCTCGATTCTTCGGAAACAGTCGAGCACGTCCGCAAGAAAGTCGAAGACGACTACCAGCAAATGGACCACCCCTTGAGCGACCGGCTGCTTTTGGTGACGCAAGACGGTGTGACTGAATACGCGCCGTGGGTCTGACATGAGTCAACCGATCAAGATTTCGGACGAGCTCTTGCTTGATGCCCGCTTAACGGCACAGGCGGCGAACCGGTCGATTGCCGGGCAAATCGAGTTTTGGGCCCAATTGGGCCGTGCCATCGAGCCTTTGCTGGATGGCTCGCGGGTATTAGCGCTGCGCCGGGCTGGCGGAATCGCTCCGCTCTCGGCGTGTCTGGCGTCGGTCGATTCGCCCAAGGGGCGGCAGCGCGTTTCCGAATTCCTCGCCTCGCAACCTTATCCGCACTACCTGCCTGCGCCGGGGAAGCCGGGGCTCATCCTTCGCGTCGCGAAAGACGGCAGGCGAACGCTTGGACGTTTTTTCGGGCGCAAGTTCCGGGCCGCCAAGAACATCAAGAAATAGATGGACATCGCCGCCTTCCGCACGTTCTGGTCTATGACAACAGTGACTTGAGTGAACCGTTCCGCCTAATCGCCGTCTTCGATCGCGGCAAGCCGGAAATGCTCCGAAGACCGCTTCCAGGCTGGTTGCGGCCCTTGGTGGGGCGACACAAAGGTAACCCCGGATGATGCCGCCGACGGCACCCCGCCAAACCAAGAATTTACGTCAATGAAATCAACATACGTGGATGAATAACCGCGCCGGCGCTTATGAATAAGCCTCACTTCAGCGCAACCTCAAGCTGGCAATGATGTTGAAGCCGAGTTTTTCTGAAGAATGCCGACTTCTTACAGTTTCGACTGCGACACATTTATCGCAGGGACTGTTTCCGTAAGCCTATGATTGTCGGAAGGTTAGCGGCTGCTCGGCAGGCGGCGCGCAAAAAATATTATTTCGGAGAATTATTCACTCCAAGTTTATTCTCGACCGATTTTCGCGTTTTGGCGCTGCTATTCGCCGAAGGCCGCGTCGAAGGCGCGTTGCGAGGGCTCGAAGTCGACGTTTTTGACGAACTGGCAGGCCTCGCGCGCGCCGGATTCGCGATCCATGCCGCTGTCCTCCCATTCGATCGACAAGGGACCCGCGTAGCGAGCCTGATTGAGCGCGCGAATCACTTCTTCAAACCGCACGCTGCCGCGCCCCACGCTGCGAAAGTCCCAGCCGCGGCGGTGATCGCCGAACGACAGATGGCTCGACAAGATGCCCGTTCGCCCGTTGAGCGTGACGCTCGCGTCTTTCATGTGCACGTGATAGATGCGCTCGGGAAAAAAGCGGATGAACTCGACCGGGTCGACCCCCTGCCAGAGCAGGTGGCTGGGGTCGAAGTTGAAGCCGAACTCTTCGCGGCCGTCGAGCGCGTCGACCGCCCGCTGGGCCGAATAGATGTCGAACGCGATCTCGGTCGGGTGCACCTCCAGCGCAAACTTCACCCCGCATTCCTGAAATACGTCGAGAATCGGGTTCCAGCGTTCGGCCAAAAGAGCAAAGCCCGCGTCGATCATCGAGCGCGGCGTCGGCGGGAAATCGTATATGAGATGCCAGATGCTCGAACCAGTAAACCCGTTGACCACGCTGACCCCCAACTTCTTCGCGGCCCGCGCGGTGTTTTTCATCTCATCGCAAGCCCGCTGATTGACTCCTTCGGGCTTGCCGTCGCGCCACACGTGCTCCGGGAGAATGGCCTTGTGGCGAGAGTCGATCACATCAAGCACCGCCTGCCCCACCAGGTGATTCGAAATGGCCAAAAGCTGCAAGTCGTATTTTTCGAGCAATTCGCGTTTGCGGGCGCAATAGGTATCGTCGGAAAGGGCCTTGTCGACTTCGAAATGATCTCCCCAGCAGGCCAGCTCCAATCCGTCGAAGCCCCATTCACTGGCCTTTTTGCAGAGCTCTTCCAGAGGCAGATCGGCCCACTGGCCGGTGAAGAGGGTCACGGGGCGCGCCATGGTGATGTCCTTTCAATTGATGCAAGTGCAATTGCCGTAGGACGAGCATTCGACACTATTAGAGAGCCTGCGCCAAGTGATTGCATGACGGGCAACCATCAACGGGCCGGCTACGAATGCATGACCCAGCCGCCATCGACGTTGATCGTCTGGCCGGTCACCTGGGAAGCGCGGTCGGACGAGAGAAATACGACCATGTCGGCGATATCGCGCGGTTCCTGCCAGCGGCCCAAGGGGACAAGAGTGCGCACTTTCTCGCCGGCCCAGTCATCGTACGATCGCTTTCGCTCGATCGGCTGCTGATCGTTCCAGGCCTGCCAGACGCCCCGGTTGAGAGGCGTCTGCACCATGCCCGGACACACCGTGTTGACCCGCACGCCTGCGCGCGCGAGGTCTTTTGCCAGAACCTGCGCGAAGTTGATGTTGGCCGCCTTGGAAGCGCTGTAGGGGGGGTCGGTCTGCGAGCCGATCTGGCCGGCAACCGACGCGATAAACACCATCGTCCCCCGGCGGCGTTCGATCATGCCCGGAGCGATGGCGTGTGCCGCGTGCACCATGCCCATGATGTTGACTTCGAGCGTTTGGCGCCAATCGGCCGGTTCGAGGTTCGTAAACGGAAACCCGAATTTTCCCGAGCCCATGGCCGCCGCGTGAACCAGATGTTCGATGGGCCCCAAGCGAGCGGCCGTTTGAACCGCGGCGTCTTTGACGGCTGATTCGTCGGTGACGTCGACGATCAGTCCCAGCGCCTCGACACCTTTGCGCTCGGCCAGCTCGGCCGCCGCCGCGCCGACTT
>DATGKC010000138.1:0-5718 GCA_035294845.1 Planctomycetaceae bacterium
CCAAAAAGCGCGTTAAGCTCGGATTAGCCGCGTTGGCCGAGCAATTGCGTGAGCACGGCGGAGAATCCCTATGAATTGCGACACGGCGTTTGATTTGATGACCGACACCAAAGGGAGCGGCAGCCCGGCATTGACGCTGCACCTGAGCAACTGTCGGCGTTGCCGGCAGATGCGCGAGACGCTGGCCCCGGCGCTGGGTTTCTTGGCGCCGGCCGCTGACGAGAATTGGCCGCACGAGGGGGCTTCGAGCTTCGACGAATCGACGGCGAGCACAGGGGCATCGCAGCGCAAGCCATTCGTCACAGTCGAGTCGGTGAGAATTGCTCGGCAGGCCGCCGGCGATCTGGCGGCTCGTGCCGATCGCTCATTCGGCCGACGGCGCTTGGTGCGAAGCCTTCTCAATTACGGGGCCGTTTTTGCAGCCGGAATGATGCTGGCCGCCTCGCTCCTTCACGAGCGCCGGCCGGAGACTGCGCCGCCATTGGGAACGTGCACGCGCGGGGCGGCTTCCGCAGACGACTGGCAAGGATCAAGTGCCGAGATTCGATTGCTGGCCCTTTCGTGCGCAGGCTGTCACGATCCCGGGCGTCGTGCCCGCGACGATCGATCGACCTGGCTGCTGCCGGCGCCGGACAACGCGTTTCAACGCGGCGCGCCCTTATTTCATGACGAAGTCGGCGGACCGCGTTCTGATGGCGAACGATTTCGGCCCTTCGCCGTAAATGCGCCGGCCGAGCGCAAAGGCGGCCTCCTGCAACTGCCCGCTACGGCGATCGATCAGCCTCAGCAAGGCATCGACCGCGTCATGGCCACCGCATAAATCACGGTCGGAGTTGACCTGGCTTCGCAGCAAGAACAAGTCGCGATAGTCCCCCAGCAAATCGACCAGGTCCTTGAACTTTTTGCCGAGCTCATCGAGACCCTCGGGCCAGATCGCCTTCAACACCTGGAGCTGATGCAGAAAATATTTTGATTGTTTGCGCCACTCATGCAGGTTTTCGGGCTGAGGATCGGCTGAGGCGGTGACGAATGCCTGATACGCCTGCTTGTAGACGCGCTTGAGCCCGCAGCGCAAGACCGAGCGGCCGATGCGGCCATCGGCCCAATCGGGCAGCCGCTTGAGCGCGTCGCCGACAGTCTCGCTCACCTTGGAGATCGCGTTTTCCTGTTCGAGCACGCGATCGTGAACGGTGCGCTGGTTGTCTTCCAGATGCTGCTTGGCGCGGGAAAAGACCTCGGGGCTCGCCTGGTCGCCGAATTGTTCAGCGAGTTTGTCGAGCGCGCCCAGGAGCACCGTCGAATCGCGCGCTTCGGTCAAGGGCCGCGCGGCATCGCGGAATAGGCGGTTTTCCCGCCGGTAGACCTTATTGCCAATGTCTTCACGCACCAGCCGAAGTACGGCCCGTATCTTCTTGAAGCGCTTGCGCGGCTCGTGGACGGCTTCTTCCTGATCGGGCTGGTTCAGCTCCGAGATCGCTTTTTCGATCTCCCGGCGGATCGTTCGTCTGACGCCTTTGCCGATTGATTCGTCTGTCTTGAATCGGAACGCCATATCATCAAATGCCCAATCGAATTGCGGTGCCGGAAAGTGGGCGCCGTCTCATTCCCCGATTTTCTGAATCGCCTCGGCGGCTGCGTTGCGGACCGCTTCATCGTCGTCTCGCGCGCTTTCCTTGAGGGCCGGAACGGCGCTCTTTGCGGGCGGCCCCAACAGGGCCAAAGCCTGTGCCGCTTCGGCGCGGGCGCGCGGGTCGGTCAGCTTGAGCGCGCGAACGAGCGGTTGCAAGCACAGATCGGTGACACCGTCGGCATGAGGATTAATGTGAGCCAGCGCCCAGGCGCTCGTCACTTGCAGAAAGTCGTCAGATGATTGCAGGTTCTTCTCCAGAAGTGGAATCGCCTCGCTCGCTCCCCGGCCGATTGAGCCCAGCGCGTAGCACGCGGTGTAGCGCACCGGAGATTCTTCGGCCGACATGGCTTTGATGATGTCGGGCAGGGCCGCGACGGCATCAGGCCCTATCGCTCCCAACGACCACAGAAATTCGACGCGAATCGCCGGACTTGAATCTTTCAGTCCCGCCGCCAGCTTGGGGACGGCCGCGGCGGCTCGGGGGCCCATCCGGCGGATCGCTGCAGCCGCTGAAATGCGCACCAGGTCCCACTTGTCGCCGAGCGCATCCATCAATCGCGGAAGCGCCAGCCGGGCGTATTTTTCATTGTCCGGCTCGATCAGCACCAACGCGGCCGGCGCGACCATCTGGAGTTTTGAGTCGTCCTTCTGTTCGAGGGACTTAACCAGAAGCCCTGTTGCTTCTTTGGCGCCGATGCTTCCCAAGGCAAAAGCAGCGGCCGGCCTGAGTTTGCTTTTTGGATCGCCTAGGATCTTCATCAGTGCGGGGACCGCGGGTTTCGCTCCGGGGCCAATTCGCGCGAGAGTCAGAATCGCCTCGCGCACGAATTCGTAGTTTGAATTCGACAGGGTCGCAGCCAGAGCGGCTGACGCCGGCTCGGCGGCGGGCCCCAGGTCTCCCAGAATGACGACCGCCCAATGGCGTAGTTTCTCGTTCTTGAGAGCAGGAATGAGCTGGGGCACGGCGTCGGGCCCGATTCGCGCGAGGGCGCGTGCCGCGTTTACCGTCACCGTTCCCACGTCGTCCCGGAGCGCTTCAATGAGCGCGGGCACGGCTGCCTTGGCCACCGGGCCGATTTTCCCGAGCGCCTCGGTCGCCTCGCGGCGAACGTGTTCGTCGGGATCTTTCAGCGCGGCGGCGAGGTCGTCGACCGCCTCTTCAGAGGCTGCGCCGATGTCTCCCAGAGAGCTGGCGGCATGGGTGCGGATCGACGCGACCTTGCTTTTCAGAAGCTTTCGAATTTCGGGAACCGCATCCTTGGCCTCGCGCCCGATGGCCCCCAGCGCTCCGGCTGCATGGATCACCACGTTCTCTTTGGGGGAATGCAGGGCTTCGATCAAGACCGGGACGGCCGGACGCGCCTCGGGGCCCATCCAGGCCATGGCAATTTCGGCTTGTGCAGCCGAATCAGGATCGGCGGCGGCGTTTCCGACGACGTTCATCAGCGCCGGCAAGGCTTGAGAGCCGATTAGCCCCAGTGCGCGCACTGCTTCGCCCCGAATGACGCGCTGTTTGCTGTTGAGAGACTTCACCAGCACCGGCACCGCGTCGCGCAGCTCGAGGCTCTCGGCCGGCAGAATTCGCGCGAGGGCCAGTCCCGCCGCGGCGGCCAGCGACTGATTGTCTCCTTTGAGAAACTCGATCAACACAGGGGCCGCCTCGGCGGAATCGCGACCGATCGAGCCCAAGGCGTCAATGGCCCCGCTGTACAGCTTTGAATCTTCTCCCTTGAGAATCTCGACCAGCTTGGGGACTGCAACGCGGGCCGCCGGTCCAATGCGCTCCAGGGCCAAGATCGCCTCGCTTCGAACGGCCGCGTTCTTGTCCAATAACGCGGCAGTCAGAGCTGGGGCGGCTGCGGCTGCCTCGGGGCCAAGGTCCCCGAGCGCCTCTGCGGCGTGCGAACGCGTCGCGCTCGTTTCAGATTTCAACTCTTCGATCAGGGATGCGACGCTTCGCTCGCCATCGCGGAATGCACCCGACGCAGGCAACGGCGCTATCAGGCAGAAGCCTAAAACCAACGAAAAGAACGTTTTCATGGGACGATCCTCGACTGGGACGATTCTGGATGTGCCCACGGATAGATGCACTTGGCATACCAGAGCGAACCCGCAGACGGCATACGGGAAAAAACGAAATTTCCCCCTGCCTGTTCGCGGGAAACCGGCCACCGCCGGTGCGCGCATGAAGCGGTGTGGGGAGTCCAAGAGCTGTGCAGCCGTCGAACAGCGTGGTTGACTCGCGACCGAAATCGCATCAATTTGCGTAAATCTGAGCCGGGCGAGGGTAACTTTCACTTGTTTCCCACTGATGATGTAACCTGATTCGTGTCAGCCTCTTTCGTTCTCTGATTTTTGATATGGATGACCGGTCGTGAATGGCTGGTTGAATGCGGGCACGCTGCATGCATTTGTATTTGTTGACTTGGTTGAGACGCCAGCGTGTGGCGTCTGAGACCTGCCTTAATGAGGAGGAAACGCCATGAAGACTGAAACGCTTGCAGGAAGCTGGAAAGAACTGAAGGGGAAAGTCAAGGAACGGTGGGGAAAGCTGACCGATGACGACCTGAAAGTGGTCGAAGGTCAAAGAGATCAACTCGCCGGAATGCTGCAAAAGCGATACGGCATGGCCAAGGAGCAGGCTGAGCGGGAATCCAGGGAGTTCTTCGACGGGTGCAGTTGCTAAGTTTTGGCCCGCAACGCCGGGCCGCGTCTGAAGTTTGACTCCGCATGGCGATTCCCGCCGTGCGGAGTTTTTTGAAAAATGGACGCAAGTCCGGGAGGCTGTCGTGAACACCAAATTTCAAAAAATCGGCTCAACGCTGTTGGGGCTGGCCTTGTTCGCCGTCTTACCGGCCGGCGCCATGGCGCAGCAGGTGACGCTCAACCCGGTCGGCATCAATCCCTGGTTTCTCGGCGGCGGCAGCTATGGGGGTGGGACTGCCGCGGGAAATTATTTGATGGGCATGGCCCAGGTCATTCGTTCTGAAGGCGATTACAACCTTCAGACGTCGCAGGGTTTGATTAACTTCGAAGAGGCGCGGAGCAAATACATCGAAAATGCCAACAAATGGACTCAGGCTTACTACCAGATGAAGGAGGCTCATGACGCCTACGTGATCCAGCGATTCGAACGGAACAAGCATTCGGCAGAGGCCCTCGCGCAGGCTGCTGCGGCCGAACTGCCGCGTAAGTTAACGTCCGACGAACTCGACCCGGTCACGGGGAAAATCGTCTGGCCCGAACCCCTCATGGATGAACAGTACGCCGATCTGCGTGCCGAGCTCGATC
Organism: Planctomycetaceae bacterium; assembly: GCA_035294845.1. Taxonomy (GTDB): domain Bacteria; phylum Planctomycetota; class Planctomycetia; order Planctomycetales; family Planctomycetaceae; genus JACQFH01. The sequence continues at coordinate 4,922 of DATGKC010000138.1, forward strand.
ATTTATTCGAGTTGCGCGCCTGGACGAGCCGCACCGCAGGAACGGCGGCGAGAATCCACGACGCCACTCGTCGAATGCTCGACATCTTGCGAAGCAATATCGAAACAATGCCCGCGAACGACTTTATCGCCGCGCGCAAGTTCATCGATGGCTTGGACTTTTCAGTCGTGACTCCTGGGATGAAACCCGTCCCCCCGCCTCCCCCGCCTGCAGGTGGCGGCAGATAGTAGAACTCGTTGCTAGCTTGTGTGCCACAAGAGCCAGCATCGGCAGTGACCGCGAATTCTACAAGTATCCGCAGTGCAAGCAGTTCATTTTTGAATCTACTTGGTTGCGGCCTTTCGGGACAGCGCGCTGATTTGGTCTGATCCTCGGTTCGAACTCGAATTCGCGGCTTTGTTCGCCGCTCGAAATGTACCGGCAGGAGAGTTCGAAGAAAATTTTTGGCGCGATTCAATTCGCTGGCACATATAGACCTGCGCGGAATTTAGCACACGCGGGGAAAAAAAATTCCGTGTTTTCGCTTGACGTTCGAACGAGCCATGTTAAAGTGGCGTCGCGTGGGGAGAAATGGGGAATTGTGGTGAAAGATGGCCCTGTCGGGAACATACACCCGCTCGCTCGACGAAAAGCAGCGGTTGGCGGTTCCCAAGAGGATTTGCGAAGACTTTCACGAGACTGATCTCAATAATCTCTACGTCGCGCCAGGAACTGACAAATCCCTCGTGCTGTATTCTCCGGCAGGATTCGAAAAACTGGCACGTAAGTTCGCAAAGCAATCATCTAATCGCGTCGAA
>DATGKC010000139.1:0-3286 GCA_035294845.1 Planctomycetaceae bacterium
TCTATCGCCTCGAACGCGAGCGACTGCTGTTCGCCAGCGAATTGAAGGCGCTGTTGACCGTGCCCGATGTCCCGCGCGAACTTGATCCTGTTGCTCTCCACGAGTACCTCGTCTACCAATACGTACCGCACCCGCATTCGATTCTTGCCGGGTTCAATAAGCTTCCGCCGGCGCATTGGGCGCTTTATCGCGACGGCAAACTGGTAGTTGCCAGGTATTGGGCGCCGGCCTTCGCCAAGCCGCCGGCGACGGGGTCGGACCTGCCGTCGGAACTAAAGGCCAGGCAGCAGCTTCGCGAAACGCTGACCGACGCCGTGCGCCTTCGGATGCGGAGCGACGTCCCGCTGGGCGCCTTTCTCTCGGGGGGAATCGACTCGACGATCGTCGCCGGCCTGATGCAGCAGTTGTCGGAGCGGCCGGTCCAGACGTTTACGATCGGCTTTCCCGTGGCATCGTTCGACGAGCGTTATTACGCGCGCCTGGCCGCCGATCATCTGAAGACCGAGCACCACGAGCAGGTCGTCGAGCCGTCGGCGCTGGCGATCTTGCCCAAGCTGATCTGGCACTACGACGAGCCGTTCGCCGACAGCTCGGCGATTCCGACGATGTATCTCTCGGAAATGACGCGCGGCCACGTGACAGTCGCGCTTTCAGGCGACGGGGGCGATGAATTGTTCGCCGGTTACGAGAGGTATCGGGCCGTCGAGCTTGCCCGCCGTTTCGATCGCCTGCCGCGGTTTTTGCAGAGAACGATCGCCGCGCCGCTCTGGCAGCGCTTGCCGGCCTCGACGCGGCAAAAATCGAGCCGCCGTCGCCTCAAGCGGCTGCTCGCGGCGCTGTCATATCCGGCCGAGCGGCGTTATCTCAAATGGATCAGCATTTTCGACGACGCGCGAATCCCCGAGCTCTTGTCGAATGACTTTCGCGAGCAATTGGGGCACGCCGACGCGGCCCAGTTCTTGTTGGATGCCTACCGCGAATGCCCGGATCGCGATTTCGTCACCCGCACAACGTGCGCCGACATTTTGACCTACCTGCCGTGCGACATCCTGAACAAAGTCGATATCGCCAGCATGGCCTATGGACTTGAAGTTCGTTGCCCGCTGCTCGACCACGAGGTCGTCGATCTGGCCGCCGGAATGCCGCTGGCATGGAAAATGCGCCGCGGCCGCGGAAAGAGAATCCTGATCGAGACGTTCGCCGATCTGTTGCCGGCGCCGATTCGGCGGCGGGGGAAGATGGGCTTCGGAGTGCCGCTCGATCATTGGTTCCGCGGGGAGCTTCAGCCGCTTCTGCGGGACGTGTTGCTCGATCGCCGCAGTCTTGACCGGGGCCTCTTTCGTCCAGAGGCCGTCCGCCAGCTTGTGGAGGAGCACGCCGCTTCTCGCTGGGATCACAGCTACCGGCTGTGGTCGCTGCTCGTGCTGGAGCTGTGGCAGCAGAAGTTTGTTGATTACACTCGTTCCCAGGCTCCGCCTGGGAATGCCCTGCCCTAGAGGCTCTGCCTCGTCCCGCGGGATTTAGGGTTCCCCCGCGCCCAGTCGACCCGTATTTTGACATGACTTCTTGTTCCGTTCTGAGGAAGCTGATTTGCAATTCTCATCCGCTGGCCGGCAACCCACGGGCTGACGCCCGTGGCTCGCCTGACCAATTTGCAATGGCTCTTGAGGAACATGACCGGGCATCGCCCGGGTGCGCCGGGGTTTGATCTCGATGCGCAGCGCATACCCCGAATGGGGTTTTATCCCAAAGGCCCAGTGGTCGCGCAGCGCACCCTGGGTCAGGAAGTGCAATTCAATTCTTCACCAACGGGGATGCATCATCACTGCGGCGCGGGCTTCGCGGGATTTTCACGTCGCGCCGCATTGATACTGCCTGTTTCAGGGTAGACGCGCTTGGCTGCGCTATCAGAATGCGCTGCGCGACTCTGGGCTTTGGGATTCCGCCATGTTGCGGGTATTGCGCGGCGCGAGAATCGCCCGCAGATTTTGCGAGGAACCCTAAATCCGGCCGGACGAGGCAGAGCCTCGAGGGCAGGGCATTCCCAGGCGGAGCCTGGGAACGAGAGCATCCGGGGCAGAGATGTCAATCTGCCGCGCCCTGGTAAACCACGCGACCGCCGAGATACGTGCGCTCGACTTCGATCGACTGCACCTGGTCTTCGGGGCAGGTGAGAATGTCTTGCTTGAGAATAATGAAGTCGGCCAGCTTCCCGCGTTCGAGCGATCCTTTTTCTTTTTCGCCAAACATGAGAAAAGCGTTGTTGATCGTGTACAGGCGGATCGCCTGCTCGCGCGTCAGTCGCTGCTCGGCGTGCAGCGGCTCGTCGGAACCGCGCGGCAGTCGCGCGATCGTGATCCACATTCCCAGGAACGGATTGTAAGGATTCACCGAACGCAGGCTGCCGATCTTTTGCATGTGGTCTGAACCGCCGCCGATGATGACGTTGTGCTCGAACAGCGATTGATACGGCTGAAAATAGCTGAGACGTTCGCTTCCGAACTGAGTCAGCAGCGTGCGGCCATCGAGCCAGAGCCAGGCCGGCTGCAAATCGGCGACGATTCCCAGTTTCTGCATCTTGTCGATCGCTTCGCGGGTCATGAAGTTGCAATGCGTGATGCAGGGGCGCTTCTGGCGAATCGGCAACTTGTCGTTGACGGCCTCGTAGGCGTCGATCAATGTGTGCACGGCACCATCGCCAACTGTGTGGGCAGTCATCTGCAGGTCATTCTCAAGCGCCAGTTTGGCGATCTGCCGCAGCTTGTCAGGCTGAATAAAGAGCAGTCCGCGATATTCCGGATCGGTGATCGAATAAATCCGGCTGACGCCCCACGGTTTGAGCATGTAGGCGCTGCCCGTGAGCATTCCGCCGTCGAGGTATGTCTTAATGCCCCTCAGCCAGAGCCGGTTGTTGTATTGGTGCAGCGGGTTGGCGGCCGCCTGCCGGATGCGGGCTTCGATTTTCTCGATCGGCGCCTGGGCGTCGACGTCGAGATTCATGAAGACGCGGCACGTGAGCTCGCCCTGGTCCTTGAGCGATTTATAAAGCCCGACCGCTTCGTCGCTGGTGTCGCGGTCGGCGATGCTGGTGATGCCGACCGAGTTGTAGTCGGCCAGCAAGCGTTTCAACTGGCCGCGTTTATCGGCTTCGCTGGGAGGCTTCTCGCTGGCGCCGACTTTGACGAGGCGCGTGCAACTGCGCAGGATGCCGGTGGGTTCGCCCGTTTCCTTGTCACGCTCAATATAGCCGGGACCGCCGTCTGTGACTTTATAATCGCGGTCGATG
>DATGKC010000140.1:0-4541 GCA_035294845.1 Planctomycetaceae bacterium
TGACGCCCAAAAGCGGCTCGGCATCGTCGCGGCCGAAGATCACGGTGGCGCCGACCACTTCGCCCATGAATTCGATCTGGGCGACGCCGATATCGAGGCTGTGTGGGTGCCGTCGGCAAGCTCGTACGTGCGCCGTCCGCGCGGTTCGATGCCAATCTCCCGCAACCGATTTCCGGGGATATAGCAGTCAATGGCGCCGGTATCGACCAGGAACAGTCCTTCCCAGCGCCGATTCGAATCGGCTGGGTTCGAAATGGAGACGGTAACGTGCACGGCGTCCGAGTGGAGAAGTGCGTTTTGGCGTGGGACCGAAGCCGAATAGGAAAATCGCAAGCGGCCAGCCCAGAAATATCCGGGCTGGCCGCTTGCAAAAGTGGCGGGGACAGGATTTGAACCTGCGACCTCGAGGTTATGAGCCTCGCGAGCTACCAGACTGCTCCACCCCGCGTCAAATTCGCCCGGATCGGCGCGACCAGATTGAAGCGCCGCCGGGTCAAAAACGTTCAATCGTACCCCACGTTGAGGCAATGAGATGAACGAGACCACATTATATCGGCTGGTGGCCGTTTCGTCGAGAGGCTGCCGGCGAAAAAATGTCGGCGAGGTGCGCACGTCAGAATTTGGTTGCCGCGACGCTCCTCGGTAGCAGAATTCGTGAGAATTCCGATACGCTCTTGCGATCTTGGGCGCCTGGGCCTGACTGGAATTCTCACGAATTCCGCTACTCGCCTTCGGCGACCAAGCCACGCTGTGCGCCCGTGGCGCACGCCGCCAACTTGATCTCATTCCGAGATCGGCGGCTCCGTCTTTTTGCCGCCGCCGGGAATCAGCCGATCGAGAATGCCGTTGACAAACTGCGATGATTGGGCCGTCCCGTAGCGCTTGGCCAATTCGAGGGCTTCATCGATGGCGACCTTCGGGGGCGTCTCGGTGTAAAGCAGCTCGAAAGCGCCCAGTCGGAGCACATTCCGGTCGGTGGGCGCCATGCGGTTGAGCCGCCAGTTGGTGGCGGTCGCCTCGATTCGCGCATCGAGCGCGGGGCGGCATTCCATCACGCCCGCGAACAGGCTCCAGGCGAAGCGCGCGAGGCCCTCGTCGCGCAGCCGCTCGATGATTAGATTGCGCACCACCTCGGCCGGAACGTCGGGGTTGAGGTCCTGCTGATACAACATCTGGAGGGCCATTTCGCGGGCCCGGCTGCGACGCGACGGCATGAATCACTTATGTCCTCACGCGGCAGGGCGCCGCGTGCGAAGATCGACCGAAGGAACCGACCACTTTCCTAAATCATGCCACAGCACGCGAAGAAAATGCAATGCCTGTTTGGTTGTCCTAAAGCTGTTTGACGAGGCTCGCCATTTCGATGGCGGCCAGCGCCGCATCGGCCCCCTTATTGCCGACTTTTCCGCCGGCCCGCTCCAGCGCCAGTTCCATCGACTGGCACGTCAGCACTCCGAACAGCACGGGAACGCCGCTCTCGACGCCAGCGCGCATGATTCCCGCGGCCATCTGCTGGTTGATGTATTCGTGATGGCTGGTTTCCCCCTGGACGACCGCCCCCAGGCAACAGACCGCGGCGTACTTTTTGGTTTTGGCCAGGCGGTCGGCGATGAGGGGCAGTTCGAACGATCCCGGGACCCAAACGACGGTCAGGCGATCGTCCGTGACGCCGCGGCTGCGAAACGTGTCGAGCGCTCCCTCGAGCAAGCGCCTCGTCACCAGGTCGTTGAACCGCGCGACGACAATCGCGTATTGTTCGTCGCCGGCGACCTGTTTTCCCTCGATGACTCGCATGGATCGTGCGTCTCGCGTCCGGCCGCAGAAGTCGGGTCAAAGCCAGCCGCGATTTTGACCGTCGTCGCAACAAGCTTCACGACAGGTTCATCGTCATGAAGAACTCTTCGTTCGTCTTGGCCTTCTTCATCTGCTTGACGAGCAGCTCCATCGCGTCGACGGGGTTCATATCGTTGAGCACCCGCCGGAGGATCCAGACAAACCGCAGCTCATCGCTTCCCAAGAGCAGTTCTTCGCGGCGAGTCCCCGATTTATTCACATCGATGGCCGGCCAGACGCGCTTTTCGACCATCCGCCGGTCGAGGTGCAGCTCGGTGTTTCCCGTTCCCTTGAATTCTTCGAAGATCACTTCATCCATGCGGCTGCCGGTGTCGACCAGGGCCGTGGCGACGATCGTCAGGCTTCCGCCTTCTTCGACGTTTCGCGCTGCGCCAAAGAATCGCTTGGGGTGTTGCAGGGCGTTGGCGTCGACGCCGCCGGAAAGAATCTTGCCCGAGTGGGGCACTTCGGTGTTCCAGGCGCGGGCCAGCCGCGTGATCGAGTCGAGGAAGATGACGACATCATGACCGAACTCGACCATCCGCTTCGACTTTTCGATGACCATCTCGGAGACCTGGATGTGCCGGCTCGAAGGCTCGTCGAACGTGCTGCTGATGACTTCGCAATTGCGGCCTTTGACGTGCCGCTCCATTTCGGTCACCTCTTCGGGGCGCTCGTCGATGAGCAGCATGATGACATAGGCATCGGGGTGGTTTTTGATGACCGCCTTGGCCAGTTGCTGCAAGAGAATCGTCTTGCCGGCGCGCGGCGGAGAAACGATCAGTCCGCGCTGACCCATGCCGATGGGGGCGATGATATCGACGATTCGCGTGCTGAATAGATCGGGACCGGCCTCGAGCTTGAGCCGCTTTTCGGGGTGCAGCGGCGTCAATTCGTCGAAGGGAACCTTCTCGCCCAGCACGTTCGGGTCTTGGCCGTTGATGGCCTCGACGCGCAACAGCGCGAAGTAGCGTTCGTTTTCTTTGGGCGGCCGAATCTGGCCCGCGACTGTCGCCCCGGTTCGCAGACCGAACCTGCGAATCTGGCTGGGAGAGACGTAAATGTCGTCGGGGCAGGGGAGATAATGGTAATCGGGGCTTCGCAAAAAGCCGAAACCATCAGGGAGTATTTCCAGCGTCCCGTCGCCGAACATCAGCCCGTTGAGCTTGGTGCGCTCTTTGAGAATGTTGAAGATGAGATCCTGCTTTTTGAGGCCCGAGTAATCGGTGAGACCTTCTTTGCGAGCCTGCGCCAGCAACTGCTGCATGGTCATGCGCTGCAGCTCGGCGATGTGTATTTCGCCGCGCTTGATCTCTTCGTACCGATCATCGACGGGCAGATCGGCCAGCCGCCCGTGGCCGTTGTCTTCTTCGTCGCCCGAGTCGAATTCGTAGGCGTCTTCGTCGGCGAGCTCGGCGCTATCGGCCTGGCCGACCTTTAGGTCTGCGGCAGCGTCAGGAGCTGGGCGAGGCTGCGGGGGCGCCTGCACTTCCAGCGAGTTTCCAAATTCGGGGGCAGATTCGACTTTCGATTGTCGTGGCTTGAGGGGCTTGGTCATGGCAGAAAACCTTCAGCGACTCCAGGATGGATTTGGATCGGGGCAGGCGCCCGGTCCGGGATTGGGCGGTGAAATAGTCCGACCGCGCTGGGGCGGTCATCGTGAATTCAATGGCAGGATCGAAGCAGAAAACGCCGGGGATAAAACGGGCAGGGAGTGGACTCTAGCGGGCCGATGACAAGATGCGCGCATACACTTCTTCGAGTCGCGACAGGCCGCCTTGTCCGTCGCCGAAATTCTCAAGCACATAATCGGCCTCCTTGCGTTTCTTTTCGAGAGGAAGCTGGCTTTCCTCCCTCAGCCGCAGATCGTCGCGCGTCCAGCCACGACCTTTCGCGACGCGTGCCAAGCGCTGTTCCAACGACGTGTCAATAAACACAACCGCATCGCATAAGTGACGCCATCCGGCCTCCAGCAAGAGCGCCGCATCGAGAATGACCGCCTCGATATCGGGACGCGCACGTGCCAAAGCGATTTGGCGGGTTAGGATCTCGGTGATTTTGGGATGAACGAACTGTTCCAATTGGCTGCGGGCGGCGATTTGATCGGGGCTGGGGCCGAACACCAGCCGTCCCAGCCGCTGCCGGTCGATTTCTCCGTCGGGTGCGAAAATTCCGTCGCCGAACGCCTTTCGCAGGCTTTGCTTAACTTCTGAATCGTGTAAAACCAGGTGGCCCGCTGGGTCTCCTTCGACGATTTCGATGGGATGCCGTTCACAAAGTTGCCGGGCGAGGTGGCTTTTTCCTGAGCCGATGCCGCCGACCAGCCCGATTACTGGAATTCTTCGAGGAGCATTCGTCACGCGGAAGCAGGTGAATCTTGAGGAGAGAGGCCGCGCTCCGCCTGGGCACCAAGGACCGGAACGAATCATGCCCGGCTGCGGATACACCGTATATGATGCAATCCGGGGTTCGGTTTCGCAAGGGTAAACGGGAAAATCGGACGGGCGGCGCGCGGCTGCGGCCGCGATTTCAAATCGGCTCCAAAATTTGCAGCTTTGTCGCGCGCACGAGGTCTTTGACGCGCGGCCGGTACTCTTGCATGTGAGGCGCGACCAGATGCGCCTTGAGGGCCGGCAGATCGCTCCACTTTTCGACGACGGTGACGACGTGCTCGCGCGGGGCGCCTTGCGCGGCAATGCCGGTTTCCA
>DATGKC010000141.1:0-5872 GCA_035294845.1 Planctomycetaceae bacterium
CGTCATCGGCGTGCGAATCTCGTGGCTGATGTTCGCCAGGAATTCGGTCTTGGCGCGATTGGCGGCCTCGGCTGCGTCGCGCGCCGCCGTCAGCTCACGGTTCAATTCGACGAGCTGCGTGTTGGCGCGCGCCAGCTCGCCCGTTCGCGCGGCGACCATCTCTTCGAGGTTGGCGAAATTGAGCTGCGCCTGGCGCGACAGGCGCCATTTTTCTGTCAGCGCCCGCACCAACTGCCGGACTTCAATTTTGTCGAACGGTTTTTTGAGGATCAGAATTTGATCGGTTTTTCCCAGCCGGGTGATCACCTGCGTCCACGAATAATCGGTGAACGCCGTGCACAGCACGATTTGCAAATCGGGCGACACTTCCCACAGCCTGCCGATGGTTTCGACGCCGTCCCAGCCTTGCGGCATGTACATATCGACGAAGGCCAAGGCGTGCGGCTGGTCGCCGCCGATGCCGCGGCGAACGATTTCCAGCGCTTCTTCGCCCGACGTGGCGTATTCCGCCTCGTACCCTTCCTGGGACGAATCGCGGGGGGCGGCGCCGGGCGCGGTCCCCCCGAACACCGATCGAAACGAAAAATGGATGACCTCCTGATCGTCCACGACCAGGATGCGGCGATTATTGAGGCATTTCATGCAGTCACCCTCGTCCCAATCATCGTCCAGCCAGGCGGCACGACTTGAATTCGCGGCAAATGCGGACCAGCCCCAACGCGCGGCCGCTTACGCTCCCAGCGCCATGGGAATGCGGATCTCAAACGTCGTGCCCGCCCCGGCGGTGGTCTCGAAGGTGATCGTACCGCCGTGCGCCACAATGAGTTTGCGACAAATATCGAGCCCCAGGCCCGTTCCCTCCTTCCCCTTGGTCGTGAAAAAGGGCTCCCAGATTCGCGCCTTCACGTGCGGGGCCATACCCGTGCCGTTGTCGGCCACCTGCAGCACGGCCTCGTGTTGGTCGCTGGTGACTGTGAGCACGATTTTGCCGTCGGCCTTGCCGCGAATGGCGTGCGCCGCATTTTTAACCAGGTTGAGCAGCACCTGCTGCAGCTTGACTTTGTGGCCGAGCACGACGGGATCCGAACGGGTCCCGATGAGAATCTGCTGGAACGGCACCGACTTGTCGAATCGGAGGAAAGAGACCAGCTCGTGAACGACTTCCGAGAGAGGCAAGAGCTGCTTGGCGAACTCTTGCTGCTGAAACTGCGTGAACGACTTGACCTCATGCACCATTCCCGTCAGCCGCTGGATCGAATCGCGCGACAGGCGCGCCAGCTTGAGCATTTCTTCATCGCCCTGGCAATGGTCTTCGATATATTCGATCAAAGGGAGCAAGCACAGGTGATTGCCCATTTCGTGGGCCAGCCGGGCGGTGGCCTGGCCCAACATGGCCAACCGCTCGGAAAGGACGAGCTGATCGGTGAGGGCCGAGTTGGCCACCGACAGGTCGTGCGCCTGGAAGGCGCGGACGAGCACCGAAAACAAGAAGGGCCGCTCCCAGGGCTTTTTGACGAAGTGGAACACCTGGCCCTGGTTGATTGCGTCGATCATGCCCTCGGGGTCGGTGTACCCGGTGAGAATGATGCGCTGAATGTGAGGATATTTGCGGCGCATGATCGAAAACAGCTCGACGCCGGTCATGGCCGGCATGCGCTGGTCCGAGACGACCACGGGAATCGCCGTTTGTTCGAGCATCTCCAGCGCCTGCTGGCCGCTGGCGGCCGACCAGACCTTGAAATCCTCTTCGAAGGCCGCCTCGAAGACGACGATATTGTCGGGCTCATCATCGACGTACAGCAAATCCCTTTTCATGCGATGCGCTCCTCAATCGGCCTTGTGGCTCGCTAAAACCAGGCCGGAATCGCCGCTGCGGCCGTCGGAAGCCGTTTCGACGTCACAAGGAAACGAGATGATAAACTCGCTGCCGGCGCCTGGCTGGCTCGTGCACTCGATCGTTCCGCCAAGACGCGAGATGATGCCATAGCTTAACGACAGCCCCAGCCCCGTGCCTACTCCGGGCGCCTTGGTCGTGAAAAACGGGTCGAAGATGCGCCGCCGCACTTCGTCGGTCATGCCGCAGCCGGTGTCGCGAATTCGGACGGTCACGAGCCCCGCGTCGCGGCGGGTGGCGATGGTGATTTGCCCTTCCCCCTGGATCGCCTGCTGGGCGTTGCTCAAGATGTTCATGAAGACCTGGTTGAGCTGCCCGCTGGGGCCCTCGATTCTTCCCAGGTCGCCATAATCGGTCTGCACCTTGATCCGGTTTCTGATCTGGTTCGACAAGAGGTTAAGGCACATATCGAGCGACTGATTGAGGTCGAATACCTCTCGTTTCTCAGAGCCCGGATGCGAAAACGTCTTGAGGTCGCGCACGATGCGCGCCGTGCGCGTCGCGCCGTTCTCGATCACGTCGGCCAACATCGAAATCTTGCGGAAGCCGGCGACAATCTCTTCCCGCTCGGCCGCGGGGACCGGCCTGGGAGCGGCATCGAGCGCCGCCGAAACCGATTCCGACAGCTTGCGGGCTTTGGAGTGCAGGGGCTGGATGCCGTTATAGACGGCGTTGATCGAGTTGTTGATTTCGTGCGCCAGCCCTGCCACGAGCTGGCCCAGCGAGCTCATCTTTTCGGACTGCACGAGCTGAGACTGCGTGTTTTTGAGCTCGGCCAGCGTGGCCTGCAATTCGCCGTTGCGCTTTTCCAATTCGCCGTGCAACCCTTTGAGGCGCAAAAGCGAGCGCACGCGGGCCCGCAGCTCTTCCGGGCTGAAGGGCTTGACCAGGTAGTCGTCGGCGCCGCGGTTGAGCCCCTCGATCTTCATCGTCAAGTCGGCCTTGGCGGTGAGCATCACGAAGGGGATGGCCGCGGTTGCGGGATCGGCCTTGATCCGGCGGCAGAACTCATAACCATCGACGCGCGGCATCATGACGTCCGAAATGATCAGGTCCGGCGGATCGTTCTGGGCCGATTCCCAGGCTTCCTCGCCGTCGCAAACGATGGCGATCCGATAGTGATCGGCCAGGATCTCGGCGATCAGGGCCCGCAAATCGGGCGTGTCGTCGGCGATCAGAATGCGGGGCGCATCCGAAGCGACGCCCGCCGCCTGGTCGATCGGGGAAGACGGCATGTCGACGGTGGCCAGCTCGGCGAAGCGATGGGCGTGCGCCGGCTTCGAAGCGGGGGCCGGCGCGGCAGCATCGGGCGCCGTGGGGCAGGTCAAAGGCAGCATGAACCAGAATCGCGAGCCCAGCCCGATCTCGCTCTCGACGTGAATCTCGCCGCCGTGCAACTCGATGAATTCTTTGACGAGCGCCAGCCCCAGCCCGGTCCCCGAGTATTGCCGCGACGACGAACTGTCGATCTGCACGAACCGCTCGAAGACGCGGCCGTAATCCTCTTCGGCGATGCCGATGCCCGTGTCGGTGACGGCGGCCGTCACGCGGTCGGCGGCGACTCCCGTCTCGATCTCGACCGTCCCCCCCGCCGGTGTGAATTTGAGCGCGTTCGACACCAGGTTCCGCAGCACCGTTTCGATCTTTTCGGCGTCGGCCGCGATCGCCGGCAAACGCGTGTCGAGCTTCAGCCTCAGCTCGACGCCGCGCTGTTCGGCCAAAGGCTGCGCGGCCGAGAACAGGTCGCGGGCCAGGGCGTTGAGATCGACCGACGTGGGGACGAGGCGCGTGCGGCCCGCTTCCAGCTTCGAGAATTCGAGCAACTGATTGATGAGCTCCAGCAAGCGATTGCCGTTGACCCGCACCACATTGATGAGCGAGACCACCTTGGCGGGAAGCGCGCTTTGCGACTCGAGGATGCGATCGACCGGCGAAAGGATCATGGTGAGCGGCGTACGCAGCTCGTGGCTGATATTCGAAAAGAAGTCGGTCTTGAGCTGGTCGTACTCGCGCAGCTTTTTCAGAGAGCGCTGCAGCGAGCGCTTGTTCTTCGACAACTGCCGCGTGCGGAGCTTGACTTTGTGCTCCAGGCCCACGTTCAATTCGCGGATCGTCTGGTTGCTTTGGTTGAGTTGCTCGACCATGGCGTTGAACTGGCGGGCCAAAAGGTCGATCTCGTCGTTTCCCGTGGGGCGCACTCGTTCACTGAGCGACCCGGCCTGCACGCGCTTCATGGCCTGCACCAGGTTGGCCACGCGCGAAGCCACCGAATTCGAAAGCTTTCGCGAGAGATACAGACCCGTGACGACCGCCACGATGGAAATCAAGATCGTGTGCAATTGCAGGTTGCTGACCAGGGCCTCGCGCTGTTCGGGGTAGGACATGATGTCTCGCGCCCGCTGGTTGGCCAGGCCCCCGATCATCAGCGCCGTGACAGCCACCGCCAACCCGAAGCAGACGTTCATTCGCAGGTGAATGCGGCCCGCGGGAAGGGCCTCGAAAGGAATCGGCACGTCGTGCGCGATCAGGTAGCGCGTCACCACGGCCATCCATTTTTCGGCCGAAAAGAACGTGAGCAAGAGCACCGCCGAAATCCCCAGAAAACCGGCGATCGTGACCTGCACCAACAAGCTGAACGGCGCCGCGCCCAGAATCCAAAGATAGGCGCACAGCGGAAAGACCGTGGTCATGGGAACCAGAATCGATTCGCGGCGGTGATGCCGCCCCGCGTACATCACCGATTCGGTTGCGGCGCGCTCGGCCAGCGGGCGGTCGACCGTTTCGCCGCGCAAAAGCCGCGTGAGCACGGCCCGCAGCGCCCGCGTCTCCAAAAGCGTGAGGCACACGGTCGCAACCGTCGACAGGACGATCACCACGCCCGCCACGATCTCGAACTGCAATTGCGTATGGGGCGGCATCTGAATGGTGAGGTCGACGTAATAGACGACCAGCAACCCCCCCACCAGGCAGTTGGCGCGCGTGAGCAGCATCATCACCAGGATGAAGTGCGCGCCCCAGAATTTGAAAAGCCGCTCGTGCATTTCGCCGACCGCCCCACGAGAAGTATCGCCATCCAACGTCCGTGTCGATCACGGCCCGCCCAGGCATGAAGCGGGCGGATATTACAAAAACTGCAACATTCGGAAAAGTGGGGTTTTTTGGCGGATTTGCCCTGCTTCCACCCGCCTCGCAGGCAGGATAGGCAACTTCGGCCGCTCGCGTGGCCGGCCGGCGCTCACGGGCAACGAAGGCTTAAATCAGCCCGCGGCCGCCCAGGTGCATGAGAAAGAAGCGGTCGTTTCCGTCGAGCAGTTTCTGCAGGTCGACCGACCGCACATAGCGGGCCCGGGAGAGAAAACAGTCGCGATGGTACTTCCAGCGTCCAAAGTAGTAGCGCTCGTGCCCCCCCCCGACGATCGCCGCTTCGATCTCGCCGTAATTCTCCGGCCGCAGTTGCTCGACCGAGAGATCGCCCTCGACGACGGCCCGCGCGAAGACGCCGCTGGTGAAGTCTTGTTGCGGGATTTCCCGCCGCCAGGTGCTCAAGAGATTTCCCACGCGGCCCATGCATTGCAGGTGCCAGAGCGCCTCCCGCAGCCGCCCCAATTCCTCGGTGGGAAACTCGGGGCAGCACATCAGGTCGATCGTGGCGAAGCTCATCATGTCCATCGCGTGCGGGAGATACAGATCGTGCTCGATGGGGTTCATGAGCCACAAATTGCGGTTGAGCATTTGCGAATATCGCATCGTGTTGAAGTACTGGAACTGATCGTATCTCAACAGATGTTGAAACGCTTCGAAACACGGGTAGCTTCGAACGCGGGCGAAATAAATTTCGGCCAGGTTCATCGTGACGGCAGCGTAATGCCGCTCGCTCTCGCTGAATCCCGAAAGATCGGGGGAAGTCTGGCCGTCGACGATCTTGAGCAGCGCCTCCAGAAACGTCTCGCGATTCCGCTGGTCGGCCACGTCATCAAG
>DATGKC010000142.1:0-11501 GCA_035294845.1 Planctomycetaceae bacterium
TCAGGCGAACCCCATGATAATCTGTCCGCGCCCAAAAATCGCCGGACCACTTCCCGTCCGCGCGCAGACCACAAAAAAATCGACAGAATTCCGCAAGGACGCACTTGACACCACGGACTCTTTCAGGGAGGGCCACCCACCGCCGTGGCGTAGGTTTTCCAACCTGCGCGTCGGGTGGCCCGGCCGCGTGCGACAGCACCGGCCGGGTCGCGCAGCGACAAGAGGCTGCGCCATGCGGGTTCGTTGTTTGAAGATGGTGCATGCGCGCCCGACGTCTGCGTGGCTCCTGAGGAACATGACCGGAACTGATTCTGCGATTCCGAATTCGTTGGCCGTCAACCCACGGGCTGACGCCCGTGGCTCGCCTGATCAATTTTGGCGCTGAGAAATATGCCGCTCACGCCGCCATGACTGAGGAATCCTGCGCAGCTTGGCATTGAGCACATTTCGCTCACGCCACGATGCCCCGTCGCGCGCCGCCCAATGGGCGAAAGATCATTCTGCGAGCAACGCGAACAGCATTGCCTCTTGTTCCTGCGGAACTCGGCCGCCCTGCGGGGCGGCCTGGCCACCCGATCCCATCGTTCGTAAATTTGCAATTTGCAACTTTCAATGGCAAATTTGCAATTCCCTTAACGGTTGTGCGCCAGCATCCGATCAAAACTCGCCGCCGACCACTTCCCCGCCGCGGGGAGTGCCCAGAGCCTGCATCAGTTCGTTCGAAACCTGATGCGACAAAAGCCGCACCGAGCCGCTGGCCAAGAGCAGTTGAAACCCGCCGGAGTGCACGGCGTCTTCGACGCCCAGATAGAGCACCGGCCCCTCAATCTGCGCGAGTCCCTTGTGCGACGAGACTTCAACGCACAGGCCCGTCGTCGAGAGCCCGTCGAGACACGACTCGGGGCGGCTGCCGGGACACAAAAGCTGCGTGTTGCCGGCGGCGTTGCTCGAAATCCAATCGAAAGGAGCCACGCGCACCTCGACGTCCGATGGACAAACGAGAACGCCGATCGGCCGCGTTCCCAGTGCGGCGTTTGCAGGATCGCTGAACGGATCGTGGCGGTGATCGTAGGCATCATAAAAATCGCGCTGTTCGAAATAGAGAGTGAGGGCGACAGTCCACGGCGTGATCTCGCCGGGCGGGAACGAACCGAACGCCGACGTGTAACTTGCGGCCGCCACGCCGATCTGCCGGAAGTGATTGGCACACGCGACACGGCGCGCCGCCTCCTGGGCCATCAAGACCGCCGGAACGAGAATCGCGATCAAAACGCCGATGATCGCCGTTACCACGATCAGCTCGATCGCCGTCAACCCCGAACGCTCGGAACTTTTTCCGGACATGTCGTTGCTCCTAGATCCACCTACGGAATCACCGTAAACACTCGCGTGCTGATTCCCGGGTTGACCCAGCCGTCGCCCACGACGCGCTGCGTGGGCGTCTTGTCCCACGGATCCCAGTAATAGGCTTTGCCATCCGACGAAACTCCGCGGATGATGACCCAGTGGATCCAGAAGCGCTTCGACATCGAGATGATGATCTTCCCGCTATCGATGTCTTTGGCGATTTGCTGCGGGCTGCCCAGCGTGCTGACGCCGTTGTATTGCAGCCAATGTTTTCCCTGGTAGTGCGTCGCCACTTCCCAATTGACGGGACTGGTGATGTCCCAGGTGTAGCCGTTGTTGTGCTGGAGCCAGGCGATCAGTTTCGGCGGATCGACCGGCGCGCCGCGATAAGCCAGCGCCATCGCCATCGAGACCGTCGCACAGATCGTCGAATTCGACCAACGCGGGTCCAGTTGGCTGAAAAAAGGAATTGAAAGAATCTTCGCCCATGCGGGCTGCGTGACCAGGCATGCCGCCACGAGCACGGCGGCGACCTTCCACTTCATCGCGCGAATCGACTTCATCAATGACGGTCCTTTCCAGTTGTGTCTCTTGCTGTCCTGTCGTTAGGCACTTGTCTGTCCGCCGTCATCCGGCAAACTCAGCGGCGCGCGCCGGACGGCGCTTGTGCAATTTCATCTTGCCGCGCTGCAGCAACCGCTGCCAAGCCGAAACGCGCCCAAAAATCGCTCACCGAAAGATCACGGACTCATCCCGCAAACCTTTATGGCCCATGCGGAATGGACGAATTCTGCGAGGACGTTGACGACTGGAAACATGAGCGCCGATTCGCCGCTCAAGGGATGCGGGTTCGCCGCGGGATGCTTTGACTTTTGGCCAATCCAGGCGCAGCGCTGCAAAGCCGCAAGAGCGCGGACGCATTTTGCGAAGCGAGTAATGGATCTGGGTGGCCCGGCCGTCCCGAAGGGCGGCCGGGTTCCGCAGGAACAAGAGGCCGTGCCATTCGCGTTGCTCGCAGGATGATCTTTCGCCCATTGGGCGGCACGCGCCGGCAAATTGAGATTGATGGAAGATGATTAACCGGGGTGCCGCGGTCAACAATGAACCCGCATGGCGCGGCCTCTTGTCGCTGCGCGACCCGGCCGGTGCTAGCGCACGCGGCCGGGCCACCCGACCATGCGCGGCCGGGCCACCGGGCGCGCAGGTTGGAAAACCTACGCCACGTGCTAACGGCGCGCTTCAACGGAGGACGGGCGGCGCCAAATGTATTCGTCGTTGCCGCTCCCGAAAAGGCCCACGCTTTTTCGCCCGAGAACGAACGATCGCACGGCGGCAAAGCCCAGTTCGTTGCGGAGCAATTCTGCTTCGTGGGGCGATAACGATTCGTAAGGATAGCCGCCCAGCCAATCGTGAACGTCGTGCTCGAAGTCCATGCCCCGGTACGACTGGCCGTATTCTTGCCTGTACTTTCGAAAATCGCGGCCCACGAGCAGAAACGCCAGCCGCATGGCGCCGATGTAACCGGTCCGCGCCAGCTTCTGCACCCTCGCCGGCGCGCGGCTGTAGAGGCGTTTTTCCACGCGCCACAGGCGGCAGAGGCGCGTCTTGCGATACACCGCCACGATCAATAGGCCGTCTGGCGCGACGAGGCCGGCCGCCCGGCGCCACGCCTCGTGCAGCGCGCCGGTGTGATGCAGCGATCCCCAGGCGTAAACCACATCGAAAACGCCCAAGCGCTGCGGATCGAGGGCGAAGACCGATTGTTCGAAAACCTCCCATTTCGAATCGGGCGCGAAGCGCGACAAAACCTGCCGTGCGGCGGCAACCGATTGCGGGTCGAGGTCGACCGCCACGACTCGCGAAGCGCCCAATCGAAGCGCCGCCAAGGCGTGCAGCCCCGAGCCGCAGCCGATGTCGAGAAACGACTTTCCCGAAATTCCCGATTTCCCGGCCAGTCGTTCCAAACCGCGCACAGCTTCGTCGATGCGGCCTTCATCGATCAGGTCGGCGTAGCTCGCCCAATTGCGGCCGAACTCGAAATGCGTCGAAAGCTCGTTCATGCGCGGCTGGTCGATTGGCAGGGCATACCGAAACGGGAAAAGCGGCTCGATGAACTTAACGTCAGTTAGAGGCCGGCGTCCATCCCGCAGGATTCGCAGAATTGATACAACCCGCAGCATACGGGCGATAGTGCCGGCAAATCTCTCGAAAAGAATTGCTTCGTCTCTGGAGGCCTGCCTAGGTTGGGATGAACGCGATTTTTCAGTGCAAGATCGCGAACGCTCTTGCGAATCGGGTTTGCAACGAGCACGCTCAGACAAATCCCGAGTTCCGATTTTTGGGGAGGCCAGATTCACTATGCTGATGCAGTTGTCCACGTTGGTCCGACGGTCCTTGAAGCTCGCGTGCACGGCGTCGGGGTTCGCCCTGATGCTCACCGCCATGGCGGCGCTCGCGTGCGCGCAAGACCGGCGAACGCCGGAAATCGATGCCGGTTCGGCATCGAGCGCCGTCGCTTTGCTCATCGGCGGAGTCATGTTGCTCAAAGACCGCCTTCGCGCAAAGTAAAAGACCAGTCCGCATTGCAAGCCGGGTTTGGCGATGAGGCACTCTCCTCGCGCCAAGGCCGGTTTTCTTTTTCGCTCCCGTGGAGTCAACATGCGCTATTCGGCGTCGACTCTTTCGCCCTCCCTCGTCGCTCCTCTGCCCGTTCGCCTCGCAGGCCGCTTCACGCTCGCGCGCTGGATGGCCCTGGGTCTGGCTTTGATGGGCGAGCTGTTGGGACTGACCATCCGCTTCGATACGGCTTCCCTCGACGGAGCGACGGGCTGGTGGACGAATTGGCTGTCGCAGGCCGCCTTGCTCCCTGAAATCCTGATCGCATTGGCCGCCGCCCTGCTCGTCGTGGGCACCGGGAGATTGCGGGAAATCGCAGGCCTTTTGGCGCGCGAATCGGCGGCGCACGCGCGATGGTGGCTGTACTTCATCGGACATCTGGCGGCCTTTGCGGGACTCGTGTTGGCGACCTCCTATGTCTTCGAGGGAGGACGGCGATCGGCGAGCGCGTCGGAATTCGGCGTGGCCGTCTGGGCCGGCCTCGCAGCCGCCACGCTGGGACTGTGGCTGGCGTCGCTTGCTCCGGCCGGATGCTGGTCGCGATTGGTGCGGCGAGAATATGCGGCGCTGGCGGCCGGCTGCGGCGTGGGACTTGCGGCTTGGGGGGCCGGGAGAGCCACGCAGAAGCTGTGGCGCCCGCTCGGTGACGGCACCTTTTACATCGTAGAGCGCCTGCTCGGACTGATTTATTCGGAAGCGGATATCGTCTCGTACCCCGAAGACCGCATGCTGGGCGCACGGTCCTTTGTCGTCACGATCGCTCCAGATTGCTCGGGCTATGAAGGCATTGGCCTCGTCGCCGTGTTCCTGGTCGCCTTTCTGTGGATCTTTCGAAGCAATTTGCGATTCCCGCAAGTGCTGCTGCTGCTCCCCGTCGGCATCGCCGGCATTTGGCTGGCCAACTCGTTGCGCATCGCCGCCCTCATCGTGCTCGGAAGCTCGTGGTCGCACGACGTGGCCGTCGGCGGCTTTCATTCGCAGGCGGGCTGGTTGGCGTTCAATGCGATCGCCCTGGGACTGGTCGCCGGCGCCCTGCGCGTTCGATTTTTTTCGCATAGCGCGACTCAAGCGATTCCGGCCGCGCGGGCCATCAACACGCCGGCGTATCTTGTGCCATTTCTGGTCACGGTCGGAACGACGATGATCGCCGCGGCCTTTCAACCGGCCGGGTTTGATCGTCTCTATGGTCTCAAAGTGCTCGCCGCCGGCCTGGCGCTTTGGCACTTTCGCGGCATTTACAGAAAGCTGGAGTGGAGCTGGTCGTGGCCGGCCGTCGTCGCGGGCATCTTTGTATTTGCTCTTTGGGTCGGAATCGATCTGGCGACCGGTCGCTCCCGCGCGTCGACGCTCCCGGACGACCTTTCAGAGCTGAGTACAGGCTGGGCCGCCGCATGGCTCGTTTTGCGCGTCGTGGGCTCCACGCTGACCGTTCCCCTCGTTGAAGAGCTTGCCTTTCGCGGGTATCTCATGCGGCGCATGGCTTCCGCCGAATTTGAAGACGTGAAGTTCGAGCGCTGCACCTGGGCCGCCGTGATTGCGTCGTCAGCGCTGTTTGGCCTGATGCACGGCCGCTGGCTGGCGGGAACGTTGGCGGGCGTCGTGTATGCGCTCGTCGCTCGAAGGCGGGGAAAGCTCTGCGATGCCGTGCTCGCTCACGCCGTCACCAACGCGGCGATCGCCGCCGCCGTGCTCTGGCAGCGCGCCTGGTGGCTGTGGTGAGCCAAGGCGTCAAGCGGGTCAATGTTCCAGCGACAGCTCGATTCGATAATTGGTCGATGCCAGGTTCTTATCGAGGACTTCCGCCGGAGCGATGCTGAGATAACCGGTATACCGATAGCGCGCCCGCCAGATCATGGCCCGCGCGCCGCCGTTCTGGAACCGCCGAAATCCGTAATTCTGCGACAAAAAGTCAATCAGCCTTTGCGGGTTGGCCGTCGTTCCCAGAAATGTAATGCGCCGCAGCCGGGGCTTGCCGTCGAAGTAGTACGTGAGGCTCCCCGCCAGGTCCGATTCGCTCGTGCCCGTCACCAGGGGCACGCGGTAGCCTTGTAGGCGCACGTCGCTTAAGCCGGTCGAGACGCGGCTCCATTTTTGCGCAATCCCGTGCGGATTCAGATCGAACCGGAACACGTCGCCGAAATTCGAGATGTCTGGACCGGGAACCACGATGACGTGTTCTTTGGGGGCAGACGCCAGCCGCTCGACGACGGCCGGATCGCTGACCGTGGCTGCGCCTTCGTCCGAAATCCAATTGGACGGCGAGATGCTCTTGACCAGGCCGTCGTGGGTATAGACGTACCCTGCCCCGGCCGCGCCGAACACCAGAATGGCAGGCAGGAATCGCATGGCGGAACCCCGGATGGCGATTCATCAAATGATCCGCAGCGTCGCCGCGCCCGGGACCCCCGGCCATGCGGTCGATCTGCGCGATGGATCGCTCCGTTTTCCCTTATCGGCCCTTGCGCCAGGGTTGAAGAAAATTCCGCTCTCAGGCGTCGGGGGCGGTCAAACCGCCAAGGTTTTACATTCTGCTGGCGAGAGTTTGTCACATCGTCACGACTCGCCGCTATTGCACCGGGTTGTGGCAAGGTGCAGAGCAGCGAGGCGCCGGGTTCCGGCGGCGATTTCACAAATCCGCTCGGCAATTTTGCGATTCAACGCGATCTGCCGCGCTGCTGTCACCTTGCCCGGAATGTCCTCAATGCAGTAAAAAACAAGTATTTGGTACTCGCCGTCACACTTCGCGCCGCCAGTCGGGGGCGACGGCTGCACCAGCAGCCGGCAGGTCTCTTTTACGACAATTCCGGTCCGAAATACGCACGACCCGTCCTCTGCAGGTAAATCAAGCTCCGGCTCTATCTCAATCGTAAATCCCATTTTCTCAAGTATCTGCGGCCAGTGTTGAGCAAATTCTTTACCGCAGTTCACCCACATCAGGAACGGACAATCGCTCATGGCACGTACCCCGGCCTACAGCCGTGTCACGCAGTTCCGACCTGTCGGTCTCTTCGCCAACAAGCGGCAAACTCACCACTTCCAACCGGCATGACCGGATTTCATGTTCTGCACGCACCCATCGGGCCAGCGCCCTTGTGAGAAGCCGACGATCAATTCGGCGCACATCTTTGAGGTGTCGTAAGCCGACTCGTTGTCCAGCCCCGCCACGTGGCCGCTGAGAAGGACATTGTCGAGCGACATCAGAGGACTATCCAATGAGAGCGGCTCGACCTCGAACACGTCGAGGCCCGCCGCCGCCACGTGCCGCGATTTCAGGGCGTCGATCAGATCGGCTTCATTGATCAGGGGCCCGCGGGCCGTGTTGACCACCATCACCCCTTTTTTCATTTTCGCGAACCGCTCGCGATTCAGGATATGATGGTTTTCATCGCTCATGGGAAGATGCATCGACACGTATTCGCTGCGCGCCAGCAGCGTATTGAGATCGACGATCTCGATGTTCCATTTCTTGACGAACGCCGGATCGGGAAATTGTTCGTAAGCGACGACGTGCATGCCCAGCCCGACGGCTCGCGTGGCGACCGCCTGCCCAATGCGGCCCAGCCCCAGAATGCCCAGCGTCTTGCCCATCACGCGCGGGTAGCTGATTCGGTCCCAGATGTTCTTGCGCACTTTTTGATCGAGCAACGGAAAGCCGCGCGCGATGGCCATCAGCAAGGAAATCGTATGTTCGGCGACAGCGTGATGATTGACGCCGGGAGTGATGCACACGGGAATCTGCGCCTTGTCGCACGCGGGAAGGTTCACCGCATCGAACCCCACCCCCGCACGCACGATCACCCGCAGCTTGGGGAGCGACTCGATGACCCGCGGCGTAAACGGCTCGGAACCGGCCACCACGGCCTGCGCGTCTTTCAAAAGATCGATCAGCGTGTCTTCGTGATAGGGATCGCGATCGGGCGGCGGGTACGCCACAGCGAATCCCGCGTCCGCGAAGATCTTATTGTGCGGGCCCTCCTTCGACATTTTGGCTGTCATTACGACCTTGGGCATGAGTAAGATGGCTCCTCGTGTGATGGTTCTGCGTCCGAATTCCGAATCCACAAATTAGCGAACTTGCGTAATTGCCGCAATGCGTGATGCGTGACCCCATGCAACCGATGTATCCGCTCTACAGGGCCTCGGGAACCGCGCGCCAGTTGGGGAGAGAGCACGGCGAACAGGCGGCCGAAGCGATTCGAGCGTTTCTCGATTTTCTCGCCCATTCGCTGAAACTGTCGCTCGATTCGATCGAGAAGAGGGCTCTCGTGTTCCGGCCGCTCTTCGAGCGGTTCTGCCCGCACCTGGTCGACGAACTGGCGGGGCTGGCCGAGGGCGCGGCGATTTCGCCCGCCCAGGCGCTGGCCTTGCAATTGCGCGGCGAGCTGGCGCAGGTGAGCGAGGGGGCCTGCACCACGTTTGTGATCGGCTCGCGCGGGACGGCCTCGGGCGAACTGCTGATCGGCCAGACCAGCGACACGCCGGCCGAAATCGAGCGCTTCGGGTGCGTGCTGCACCTGGCGCCAAAAGATCGCCCGGAAGTCCTGATATGGACCTTCGGCGGGATGCTCGGCTACCACGGCGTCAATCAATACGGCGTGGCGCATTTTGCCAATGCGCTCGGCGGCGGACCGGGCTGGAAATTCAGCCTTTCGCATTATCCTTTGAAGCGGCTCATGCTGGAATGTCGCGATCTGGATGAGGTCGCCGGTTTGCTCGATCGCATCCCCGTCTGCTCGAATGGAAACTATGTTCTTTGCGACGGCAGCGGGAAATTTGTCGACGTCGAGCTGACGAGCGCCGGGCCGCACTTTATCGACGACGCCGGCGAAGGGTTCATCGCCCATTCCAATCACTTTTTGTGCGCCCCGCACGCCTGCCACGCGAACCACGAGCTGAGCTTGCCCGATTCGTTTCCGCGATTGAAACGAATGCGGCAGTTGATCGTCGAAAAGTTCGGCGCGATCACGGTCCAAGACGTGCAAGCGTTTTTGAGCGATCACGACGGATATCCCGTGAGCATTTGCCGCCATCCTCACGAGGGCGTGGGGGACCCCATCTTGCCCAGCACCGGCAAGACCGTCGCCGCGCTGATCGCCGAACCGATGCGCGGCCGCTTGCACGTCGCCCGCGGCAACCCGTGCACGAGCCGGTTCGCCACGTATCAATTCGACGCTGCTGGAGTTCAGGCTTCAGCCTGCGCAACTTGACGTTGAGCACCAACTCGCCCACTCAACCACCTCAGCCGGGGCGCCACCACGAGGGTCAAACTGCGCAGGCTGAGGTCTTGAACTCCAGCGCGGCGGGTGGCGCGGTCAGAGCGATCGCTGGGATTGACGCGCGCGCGGCACGCACGACTTGGGAGTGGTTTTGCATTGGCGGCGATGCTGTTCGAACGATGGCCCCGTGGAGTGCGCGCTCGACGTGCGCTGCCATCGATTCGCAGCTGCAATGCACCGAGACGCTCCTACGCCCCCCCTCGATCCCCCCGTGGACGGGGGGAGGGACGCGCGGGCGTTCGCCCGTGGCGTAGGTTTCCCAACCTGCGACGGCCGTCGGCTTGCCGCCAGAGCCGGCCCTGTTAGACTCTGAATTCCTGAGACGTATCGAAATTCGCCCTTTCCTCGCTTGGCCAGAGGCACACGATGTCTGTCTGCCGCAGCATTCGGTTTGCCTGTGTCTCGGCGCTCTTGGCCGGCGTTCTTTCACCGGGCGCGGCGCAGGGCGCCGATTCCCCGCGGCCCAACATCTTGCTCATTTTCTCTGACGATCACGCCTACCGGGCCATTAGCGCCTATCACGATCCGCGAAAGCTCAACCAGACGCCGAATATCGACCGCCTCGCGCGCGAAGGCATGCGCTTCGACCGCTGCATCGTTCCCAATTCGATTTGCGGGCCAAGCCGCGCCACTCTTCTCACTGGCAAATACAGCCACGCGAATGGCTTTTACAATAACTCGAACAGCCGGTTTGACGGCGCGCAGATGACGTTTCCGAAATTGCTTCAGGCGGCCGGATACCAGACGGCAATCGTCGGCAAGTGGCATCTCGTTTCCGATCCCACCGGATTCGATTATTGGGAGATTCTCCCCGGCCAGGGGGTGTACTACAACCCGCCGATGATCCGCAACGGCCAGCCGGTCAAGCATGATGGCTACGTGACAGACGTGATCACCGAGCGTTCGCTGGAGTGGCTCAAGCAGCGCGACCCGTCGAAGCCCTTTTTGCTGATGTGCCACCACAAAGCGCCGCATCGCGAATGGGAGCCGAGTCTGAAATTTCTCGGCCACGATCACGATCGACAATACGCTGAGCCGGAGACTCTGTTCGACGATTATGCCGGCCGCGGAAAGGCCGAACGCAAGCAGGACATGACGATCGAAAAGACGATGAACGACAAAGACCTGAAGCTGGTTCCCCCGCCGCAGCTTACTCCCGAACAGCTCAAAGCCTGGAACGCCTATTACGAGCCGCGCAACGACGCCTTCCGCAAATCCAACCTGCGCGGCGCCGACCTCGTGCGCTGGAAGTACAACCGCTACATGCACGATTACCTGGCCTGCGTCGCATCGATCGATGAAAGCGTGGGACGGCTGCTTGACTATCTCGATCACGACGGGCTGGCGGCGAACACGATCGTCGTCTATGCGTCGGATCAGGGATTCTATCTGGGCGAACACGGCTGGTTCGACAAGCGCTGGATTTTCGAAGAGTCGTTGCGGACGCCGCTTTTGGTGCGCTGGCCCGGCGTCGTCGCGCCGGCCGGCGTCAATCGCGACCTGGTTTCCAATCTCGATTTCGCCGAGACGTTTCTCAACGCCGCGGGCCTCGCCGTTCCTGCGGAAATGCAGGGGGTGAGCCTCGTCCCACTCTTGAAAGGGAAGCGGCCGAACGATTGGAGAAAGAGTTTTTACTATCACTATTACGAATTTCCGGGCCCGCACCGTGTGCCACGGCACTACGGCGTCGTCAGCAATCGCCACAAGCTTGTGCATTTTTACGAGCCGCAGTTCGATTATTGGGAGCTGTTCGATACGCAAGCCGATCCGCGGGAGCTCAAGAACGTCTACGATGACGCCGCCTACGCGCCGGTTCGCCACGATCTCCAGGCCGAGCTGGCGCGTCTGCGCAAAGAACTGAAGGTCCCCGATCCGGATCCCGAGGAAACGGCGATCAAGCCGCCTCAACCGAAAGCCGGCGGCAAACAATGAACCCTTGTAGAACCCTAAGCATCGGGTGGCGGGGTCAGAGCGATCGCTTGGGATTGACGCTGTCGCAGCACGCACGCCTTGGCAGTGGTTTTGCATTGCCGGCGATGCTGTTCGAGCGATGGCCCGGTGGTTTGCGCGCTCAACGTGCGCATTGCTGTCATCGATTAGCAGTTGCATGCACCGAGACGCGCCGACGCCCCCCCTCAATCCCCCCGCGGACGGGGGGAGGGACGCGCGGGCTTTCGCGCGTGGCGCGGTCCATTGCATCGCCTGGGGGAAGTCGGCTCCCATTGCCAAGCCCGTTCGTTGAAACGATGATGAGTCGATGGG
>DATGKC010000143.1:0-9309 GCA_035294845.1 Planctomycetaceae bacterium
GGCCACGGAGCAGGGCATCGAGCGCCTCGGGAACCAGCGTGTCCAGACTCATGGTCAGCAAAGGCGCCATCGTCAGCACCAACGCGATGAAGCCTAGCCGGCCTCTGAATTGTGGCGATGGAGCCGCCGGCGACGTCCAACCCAGGCGGCGCGCCGCCGATTGCAAGCGGGTGAAATTCACGAGCGCGAAGCCCACAAGCACTCCGTAGAAGGCCATGCCCCAACGGAGCGCCGAGGCCGTGGCGTTTTGAGCCGCGAATGGGCCGGCAACAAGCAGCGGCACGACGAGCAGCAACCACAAAGCACCGTAGAGACGCATGGGCGAAATGCGCTCGGCGAGGGAAATGGCCAGCGCGACAGCCACGAGGCCTGCAACAACCCATGCGCCCGGCGTGAAAACCTCGGCCGGAGTGGCGCCGACCGCAGCCCAGAAACCTTCCGCGGCTTGCAGAACTGACGGCGCGAAGAGCGCTGCCAGCGGAATGGCGCACGCTACAGCCAACGGCACTGCCGCCTCCCCTTGTTTTAGCGCTCCGCCGAACGACACGCACATTGCGCCGGACAGCGCGAATATCACGATTGCAAAAAACCAGCCGAATCCTCCAAACAATGACACCGGCGTCACCACTTGCAATTCGCTCGCCGCTGACGGCGCGCATGCTAATGCGACAAAAAGCGGCAGGCCGGCGATGACGACGGCGAGTATGATCTGGTCGATCGCCGGCCGCGTTGGCTGCCAGAAATTGGCAGTGCGGTGATTATGATCCGAGATGAGTGATCCCCCTCGGGCTTCGGCGCCGCCTTCATCGTGCGCGCCGTCCAACTGAACCGCAGCGTTGCGCAGCTCATCGTTTGCAAAAGTACGAAGCAGACGCCTGATTCCGACCCAGAACATGCTCCAAACGGCGAAAGCCCCCATCTGCGAATAAATATGAGCGGGCTGCCAAAAAACGTCGCTCCACCACGTTTGTCGCTGGCAAATCGCGGTGACCATCGCCCCCAGAGCCAAACTCGCCAGTCCTTGCGCCGCGCCGAACAATTCCGGACTTTTGTGCAACGCGGCGAAGGCGAACCACAAACCGGCGATCCAGAAACCGTATCCGCTTCGCAGCGCCAAGGGATCGTCGAATGCCATGAGCACGAGAGGCAAGGCCAGCAAAGAAGTGACGAGTGCCGAATGACTTCGCACTTCGACAAACCCGCGCCGTTTACGGTCGGCAGCCTTGCCCGCGGGCAATGTCTTCAGTGCCGACGGGAGCAGAAATCCCAGAGCCGTCATGATCGTCGCGTGCAATAACAAAGCCACCACCATGGGCCTGGCCGGCAACCAACCGGCCTTGTCCAGAAGACTCGCGATCGTCTCGTTCCAACCCAACGCATGCACCAAGGCCGCCAGCAAGAGCGCCGAACCGCACCAACCCAGCCCGCTGTTCTGCCGGCGCTGGTCGATGGCCAGCACTGCCACGGCCGACGCCGCAAATACCCACGTCGCCAGAGGTCCGTCGACGCCCGATAAAAACCCCGAGTTGCCGGCGACGAGATTGCCGAGAACCGCCGGCACCAGCGCCGCCCGCGCATAGGCCCGCGACTGGGCCACTCGCGCGAGCCGGCGCCAGATAAACGAAGCGGCGGCGGCCGCGGCTGAAAAGACGAGCAACACCATCGCGCTTTGGCCCCAGAGAAGCACGCCGATAAGCCGATCGTGGCGGCTGTCGAGTCCAGCAACGAGGTGCCCCAGCGATAAATGAAATCCGACGAGGCCTGCCAGCGCGAGCCCCAGGAGGGCCGGCACATGCATCGGCGCGATCCCAAGCGCCAACGCGAGCAACGTAAGTGCCGCAAAGTTCACTATCCCCACGCCGACGAGCAGCTCGGGGCGCGGCCAGGCGAGCAACACGCAGGCGACCATGAGAGTGGCCCCCGCGACGGCAATCGAAGTGCCGGCCGTGCGCCAGGCTGCGAGCTTCGTCGCCGTCAACCGCACGTGCACAATTTCTCCCACTCCCAGAATCGACGCTCCCAAAATGCTCAGCGAGGGAGAGAGTTGAGCCAACGTGAGCCTGGGGGCTTCGGTCTTCCACAGCAGAATTCCCGCCGCGACGGCGACCGCGAAAACGGCGACCGCCGTCACGAGAAAGATTTGCGTCGCCCGCCGCACGGTCAGCCGCGGCCAGCGGGTTGCGATTTGCAATTGGCCCAGTGTAGTTGCCAGAAACGATGCAAGCGGCAAGAAGAACAGGAGATTGATTTTCCCCAGCGCCATGTCTGGCGCGGCCAGGCGCGAAATGACGACTTGACCCGCCGAGGCGCCTATCACGCCGATCGGCAGGAGCCACCAGCCGGCGAGCAAGAGCTTGCGCCCCGCGAAATAACTCATGGCGGCAAACACGCCCAATCCCGTGGCCATCGCTGCCAGGAACAACAAGTCAGTCGTCGGCCGGCGGTCCGAAAGCGCCACCGCCGCCAGATAATTGAGCGGAATCAAGAATACCGAAATGATCAGCAGCCCGCGGCTGGTCGACTTGAGATTCCAGCGATGGAGCGTGTAAAGGCCGGCGCCGTGGATCGCAGCGGTCACGATCATAAACAGCAGCGCCGGAAAGTACGGAATTGCCTCTTTGAGCGTCGCCCAGAGACTGATCACCAGCCCGATCGAGCTTCCCACGATCAACAATCCGCTGATCAACTCACCCCAACGGATATTGTTCTCATCCATGAACGCCCGCAACACGTCGCCGAGCGCAGGGCCGCCGCTCGCCGGCGCTGTCTTTTTCGCTTCGATGCACGCCGCCGCCCCTTCGCGCGAAATGGAAGTCGGAGTTTCCGCTTGCGATGCGGTCGCAGGAGCAGCGATCGGATGGTCGGCCGGTCCTCCGGTCTGGACTCGATTTGCCGTTGCACTGGCGGCAATCGACTTCGCTGAAGCAACAATGCTCGAAGATTCGCTCGTTGGCAGCCAGGCAGGCTGCAAGCCGGCGCGGAATTCCTGGACGAGCTTTTGGAACTGTTCCAGATCGAGCGCGCCTCGCTTGAGAAGCTGCCCGAGCTGCTTTTCAAATTCGGCCGCTGCCTCGTCTTTGGCCATCGCTTGGGGAAGCCGCACGGCGCAGCCACACCACATACACTTCCCGCGCGAAAGCTGCAAATTGCGATTGCACGACGGACAGCGAACGGTGCGGCGGTCTTGGTGAAGGCCCAAGAGCGCCCGAACGCTTGCCGCGGCGGCCAGGTACACCAGGTGGCCGACCACCGCGACGACGGCGAGGACGATCGCGAAGATGAATAAGCCGCCGAAGAAGTCGCTCATCGTGTCACTCGAAAAGGTCCGTAAACGCGACGCCGACGAAATCCATCACCCGCACAGGCGATTTCCCGCCGCAGATATAACGGACAACCGAGGACGCTTGCTC
Organism: Planctomycetaceae bacterium; assembly: GCA_035294845.1. Taxonomy (GTDB): domain Bacteria; phylum Planctomycetota; class Planctomycetia; order Planctomycetales; family Planctomycetaceae; genus JACQFH01. The sequence continues at coordinate 3,411 of DATGKC010000143.1, forward strand.
TTGGAAGCACAAGCGTCTCGCTTGTGCGGCGATAAGCCGGGTTTGCTTCCGGATTTGCAGTTGTGTCAGCCTGGAAAGGCTGGCGTACGGCTTGTTTTTGCGGGAAGAGATTGGGAAGATCGTGACGTCAATGGCGTCTGCTGCAGCAGGCAACATCGCCGCGCGGCAATCGCCTTCTCCAGCGTTCTCCAAAACAGGGCTTCTTCTGCGAATGAGCGATGCGACAATCACCGAAGCCCAGGTGCGTGAGTGCCTGCGGCAGGTCAACGATCCCGAAATCGGCCGCTCCCTGGCCGAGCTCGATATGGTGCGATCCGTCAAGATCGGGGCGGGGAACGCCATTCAACTGACGATCGAGCTTCCTACGCCGGCCTACCCGCGGAGAGAGCGCATCTCGCAGTCGATCTCGGCGGTCGTTGCCGGCAGCCTTCCCTCCGCCGGGCCGGTCGACGTGGAATTCACGGCCAAGGTCAAAGGGAAACAGACCGGCGGAGCCATTGGCCTTAAAGCGCAGAACGTGATTGCGGTCGGCAGCGGAAAGGGGGGCGTGGGCAAGAGCACGGTCGCCGCGTCACTGGCCGTCGGTTTGCAGATGTGCGGCGCGAAAGTCGGCCTGATGGATGCCGATATCTATGGGCCGAGCATCCCGCATCTGATGGGAGTCAACCATCGCCCCCAAATCGTCCAGCAGCAGGGGCCGGAGGGTCAGACGATCGAACGCATCCAGCCGATCGACGCCTCGGGAATCAAGTTAATGTCGATCGGCTTTCTGGTGGCGAGCGACGAACCGGTGATCGTTCGTGGGCCGATATTACACGGCACCATCCAGAAGTTCCTGCAGCAGACGAACTGGGGCGAGCTCGATTATCTGATCATCGATCTCCCGCCAGGCACGGGAGACATCGCGCTCACGCTCTCGCAGCTCGTGGGCCTGGCGGGCGCCGTGGTCGTTTGCACGCCGCAGCAATTGGCCCTGCTCAATGCGGTCAAGGCGATCAACATGTTCCGCAAGGTCAAGATTCCCGTGCTGGGCGTCGTCGAGAACATGACGGGCGAAGTCTTTGGCCGCGGCGGCGCCAGGAAGAAGGCGGTCGAAATGGGCGTTCCCTTTCTGGGCGAAATCCCCATCGACGCGCAGATTCGCGTCAACGGCGACGCGGGCAAGATCAGGGAATCATTCTCGGCGTCGAGCCCCTCGCGTGCGCAGCTTCTCAACGTGTGCGAACAAACGGCCATTCAGATCGCCCGCACGCTGCTCGAGACGCCGTCGATGCCGACGCTCGAGATATTGTAGCGCGGTCAGCAGGCGAATTCCGGCTGCTCGATGGATTGCATCATCCAACGATCGACTTCTCGGAGCAGGCTGCGGTCGGAATCGTCGCTCGCCGTCAGGGCTGTCACCTGAACGCCGGCGCTCCACAACAGTTTCTGCGCGTGCCGCATGTTCGTCACCAGCGGCTCGCCGTCGCGCGCGTTGACGCCCAAGAGCACGCGCTTGCCGCGCAGCTCATCATAGCGCGCCAGCAGCCTTGGGGACTGTGGCCAGCGCGCCGAAATCGCGGCGATGCCGCCGAACCAGCCGGGCTGGCGAAATCCGGTTTCAATAGCCCGCGTCCCGGCCTCCCCAAAACCGATCAGATAAACGCGCTCGGTGTGCAGATGGTACTGCCGCCGCACTCCGGCCACCGCCTCGAACAATTGTTCTTCGATCGGATTGCCAGCGGCCGGCTCGAGAGACAGCCCGAAATAATTCCGTTCGCTCACCGAACGCATCAGCCGCGCCAGCCCGCCATTTTCGCGTTCGGCCGCGCGCAGCCACACGATTAGCGGATAGGCGTAATTCGGTTCGTAGTGCTCGGGGACGAAAATGTGATCGTCTTCGGGGCGGGCGTGGGAGACGCGATCGGCATGCTCAAACACGCGCGTGGAGACGACTTCGCAGCCGGCGCTGGGCAACAGCGCCGGAACAAATTCTTCATCGGCCGGCGGCGAGCGATCGGCGGGGTGGTGCGGCCGGCCGAAGGCTTCCAGAGAAAATCGGGCTGTCATCGGAAAAGAGTCCCTGTGTTTGAGCCGAGTTGTTCATCCGAGTCGCGGGCGGCATCCAAGCCCACCAGCACTCCCGAGTCGCGTCCGGCCACTTCGGCCATAGGAAAGAATTTGCCGGGGCATTCGGTCGGCTTATCGCGAATGTCTCTGTGGCCGACGACGCGAGCCGACGGAACCTTGTACTCGACCCGCAGCGTCTGTACGAGCAGTTTGACGCTTTTGCGCTGCGCGGGAGTCGGCGGCGTTTTCTCAAAATTGCCGACCAGACAGATGCCGATCCCCCGCTCGTTGAATTCCTTGTTCGAGCTGCCGGCGTGCGCTCCCTGTATCTGCGTGCGCCAGCGAAAGGTGGGCTCGATGGCGCCGTCGGCCATGCCCTGGCCATTCCCGATCACGAAGTGATAGCCGATCCCCAGCCAGGGGTTGCCGTTCTTATCTTTGTTCTTGAGATGGGCCGAATTGATGCTCTCGACGCTGCCGGACGATGTGCCGGTATGATGGATGACGATGTGCATCCAATTCCTGGCGGCAACCGTCGGCCGCCAGGGATTGCTCCCTAGCCGCGGCGTCGTGATGGCGCCCGCGGCGCCCCCACTGCCTGCGATTCCGCCGAGCTCCGGAGCGGTTTGTGGAGGCAGCGACGAAACCGGCGGCGGAAGAACGGGCGAGCTCGTGCATCCCACGGGTAATAACCCGCCCAGCACGAGCGCTTTCACCAGACTGGTCCGCGATGCAAACACTTTGGCTTCTCCGACGCGCGTCCGCACAATCCGCAAGTCGCTTACAGCTTTCCAGTTACTGCTTGGCGGCGAATCGCCGCTCGCGGACGTGGAACTTTACAGGGGGCGCCAAAACGTGTCAACGGCGGGATTTTGGCGCGCTCCGGGCGCGGTCTTCGATCGGTCCTAAAGCCGCGGCCGGGTATCGGGACCTTTCCTATTTCACGAGCAAAATGAGTTCAAAACAGCCAGGAATGAGGGCGAAAAACTGGAGAATATTTTTGCCATTTCTCCCAGTTTTTGCGACCGCTACGTTGCGCTCGATTTTTGAAGCGCTTGACGATTATCGCTGCGTTTCGCTCAAGCCGGCCGCGACAGTCGCTGTCCGGCAAGACCCGACTCCAAATACGCCGCGGCAGTTGCTTGGACCTTGTTCACTCGTTACAAGAACGATGGAGGCGGGTCGGGAACCCTTCTCAGACTGTTGAAAACGCGAACAGGACGAAACAACGATGACAACTCCGATTCGAGTCGCGGTCACGGGGGCCGCCGGGCAGATCGGCTACAGTTTGATTTTCCGCATCGCCTCGGGCGAGGTCTTTGGCCGCGACCAAAACGTGATATTGCAGCTCATCGAGATTCCTCCGGCGATGGCGGGACTCGACGGGATCCATATGGAGCTTGACGACTGCGCGTTTGCGACGCTGGCGGGAGTCGTCAAGGCCGACAGCGATCATCTCGAGCAGGGGTTCAAGGACGCCAACTTCGTCGTGTGCGTGGGAAGCATCCCGCGAAAGCAGGGGATGGAGCGCGGCGATTTGATTCGCGTGAACGGACCGATCTTCACGAGCACCGGTCGCGCGATCGAAAGCGCCGCGGCCGGCGATGTGCGAGTGTTGGTCGTGGGCAATCCTTGCAACACGAACTGCCTGATTGCGATGAACAACGCCAAAAACGTCCCGCGCGAGCGCTGGTACGCCATGACGCGCCTCGATGAAAACCGAGCCGTATCGCAACTGGCGATCAAGGCCGGCCGCCCCGTGGCCTCGGTCACAGGGATGGCGATCTGGGGGAATCACAGCGCCACGCAGTTCCCCGACTTTTATCACACGAAAATCGACGAGAAGCCGGCCGTGCAGGCGATCGGCGACGAGAACTGGCTGAAAAACGATTTCCTCTCGACCGTTCAGCAACGCGGAGCGGCGGTGATCAAGGCCCGCGGAGCTTCAAGCGCCGCTTCGGCCGCCAATGCCATCATCGACAGCCTCAAGAGCATCGCTTCGCCCACGCCGGCGGGCAAGTGCTACAGTGCGGCCGTGTGCAGCGACGGCAGCTACGGCGTCGATGCAGGTCTCATCAGCAGTTTTCCGCTGACAGGCGACGGCAAAACCTGGCGCATCGTCAAGGGCATCGAACACAATGAATTCGCGGCAGCGAAGCTCAAGGCGAGCGTCGCCGAATTGCGCGATGAGCAAAAGACGGTCGCTGATCTGCTGAAAAAATAGCATGACCTCTGCGGTGCGACAGGTCGCAGTGCTGCTGGGAGGCGGCATCGAAAGCACGGCCCTGGTCAGCCGGTACCTGGCCGAAAGCCGGCCCGTGACCCCGGTGCACGTGCATTGCGGGTTGATCTGGGACGACTGCGAAGCCGCGCACGTCCGGCAGTTCTGCGACGCGAGCGCAGCGCCGGGATTAGCTCCCCTGATCGAAGTTCGCGTGTCGCTCAAAGATTTTCTCGGCGACCACTGGGCCGTGACGGGCGTCAACGTGCCGCGCGCCAATGATCCAGCGGCAAAACTGGAGATTCCGCTGCGCAACTTAATGCTCTTGAGTTTTGCATTGCATCGATTGAAACAATTCGGAGAGTTTTCGCTCGCGCTGGGGACGACGATCGAAAATTGCTTTCGCGATGGCAGTCGCGACTACTTCGACAAGTGCGAGGAGGTTCTCACTTTCGAGGCGGGTTGGCCCGTCCAGGTGCTCACCCCGCTGATCGGCCTTACCAAGACGGAGGTGATTCGCAGCGCCGATCGGCGCACTCTGGCCCACAGTTTTTCGTGCGTCAATCCAGAGCGCGATCGGCACTGCGGGCGGTGCATCAAGTGCGCAAAGCGCCAGGCCGCATTTCGCGACGCCGGCGTGCCGGATCCTACGATTTACGCCTCGCAATCTTCGCCAACCGCGTGACGCGCAATTGCCGGGAGATGAGATTCAATCTAAGATGAATGCAGGAACTGTGAAACGGTCGAAGCGACCTCAACTGGCGCGATGCGTGCAGTTATGACATACCACGGAGAAGTTCGATTCGACATTATGTGTGGGCAGGCCTTGACTTCATCGTCGATCGCGACGGCGCGCCGGTTCTGATCGAGGCCAACCGTTCGTCGCACATGCTCGGCGAATACATGCAGTTCTTCGGCGACGAGCGTCCGTTCGAGTTGGCGGCAGGAGTCATGAATCGCAGTGCGGGTCCGCCATGCCTCCTGTGGCGCCGCGCCGATCCGCTGTCCGATGCCGACGAAGATGCCTGTTTCATCGGCCGCCACCTGGCAAAGCATCTCGATCGAGCGCCGATCATCTGTGACGTCGAAGACAATCGCGAGCCTCGCGAAGAATTGGTCTCGCGCGACGGCACACGTATGCGGCCGGGAAGCATCTTTCGCTGGTGGTACGGCCTGCCCTGGACGTATGAGCGCTCGGGAGCCACGGTCATCAACCCCAACTGCGTCTGGGTGACGGTTCGCGACAAACTGCTCTGTGCGCAAGGGCTGGCCGGCGCCCGGCACTTTCGTGTGCCTCAAAGTTTTGCTGTTGAGAATTCCGATGGCGTTCGCCGGTTGCTCGAAGAGCATCAAAATCTGTTCGCCGACGGATACGTGCTGAAGCCCCGCGTGGGCTGGGGAGGACACGGGGTGCAAGTCGCCGAAGCAGGGGAAGAGCCTAGCGAGATCAGCGGCGGCTATATGCTCTCGGAACGCATCCATTCGTCGCGACAGGATGGACGGTTCTGGGAGGCGCGGGTATTCGTCATGGCGGGAGTCTACCTGAGTGGCATTCGCCATTCGAGCGCTTCGCCCCTCACGAATTACTGGCAGGGGGGAGTCCCGGAGCCGCTGGACGACGCGACCGCG
>DATGKC010000144.1:0-2265 GCA_035294845.1 Planctomycetaceae bacterium
CGACCGGGTGGTCCTCACCTGCGCGATCGGGGGAACGAACGGCGTTTTATGCCTCGACTGGAACGGAAAGGAGTTGTGGCGGCAGAAGATCGGTTCCGAGAAGCCCGGCAAGAGCGCCAAAGCCAGCGGGTGCAATCCGTCGGCCGTCACCGATGGGAAAAACATTTTCGTCTTCTTTAAGAGCGGCGATCTGGCCTGCCTCGATTTTTCCGGCAAGGTCCTCTGGCAGCACAACTTGCACCGCATGTATGGCGCCGACACTCTCTGGTGGGACGTGGGAACGTCTCCTGTGCTGACGGCTGATTACGTCGTCGCCGCCGTCATGCACAGCGGCCCGTCGTATCTGGTTGCGTTCGATAAGACGAGCGGCAAGATGGCATGGAAGCATGATCGCAATCTGGACGCCCCCAGCGAGGCGGCCCAAAGTTATACGACGCCGATCGTCGTCATTGACGGGGGACGCGAAGTCATCGTGGTGGTCGGCGCCGACCATGTGACGGCGCACGACGCCGCCAACGGCAACGAGCTGTGGCGCGTGAGCGGCCTTAATCCCACGGGCAATGGATTTTTCCGCTCCATCGCCTCGCCGGTCGCGGCCGATGGAATCGTCGTCGCTCCCTATGCCCGTGGTGGAACGCTGACTGCCATCCGGCTGGGAGGGAGCGGCGACGTCACAAAATCGCACATCGTTTGGTCGAAAAAGCTCAAGTCGGAAGCCGACGTGCCTTCGCCGGCGCTCGTGGACGGCAAAGTCTACGTCTGCGGCGACCGAGGCCGACTCTCGTGCTTCGATCTTCGAACGGGCGACGAGCTGTGGGCGGGCGAGGTCGAAAAGCACCGCTTGGCGTTCAGCGCTTCGCCGGTGGTAGCCGACGGCAGAATCTACTTGACCCGCGAAGACGGCAAGACGTTTGTCGCCGAGCAAGGCGGTCGCTTCAAGCTGCTCGGCGCCAATGAACTGACGGGGGAACTGGTCGTCGCCACTCCCGTCTTTGTCAACGGCCGAATACTGATTCGCACCGCCGAGCGCCTGTATTCAATCGGGAACAAATCGACATCGGGCGAAACGGGCGGTTCACGCTGACGGACCGGGCCACACCGCGGCATCTTCGCCGTCCAGCCGCAAAGTCAGGCACTTCGCGCTCCCGCCGGCCTTGATGAATTCGCCCAGCTCGGTGCTGTGGTGAGTGAAGCCCAGCTTTTCCAGATCGGCTTCGAGCTGCGGACAGCCAGTATTGAGCACCACATTCCGGCCGATCACGACGGCATTGCACGCGAACCGCGCGGCTTCGGCGTCGGAAACGGCGATCAGCGTGGAGACGTGTTCAACCAGGGTCTTGCGACCGTATTCATCGAACGCGGCCGGATAATAGATCGCCGCGTTATGAGACAACGGGCAAAAGCACGTGTCGAGGTGATAATAGCGGTCATCGACAAGCTGCAGCGGTATCGCCGGACAGCCGATTTGCGATGCCAGCCATTGCAGCGCGCCGGCATCGCTGCGAATCAGATAGCCGCCGAAAAGCGTTTCGCCGCAGAACAGCGCATCGCCGGCCCCCTCGAAATCCCAACCTGCGGGCAAGCTTTGCGGCTCGAATCCGTTGGCTCGAAACCATTCATCGTCGCAGCGAGTTTCTCCTTGCCGCGCCGCATGCCGGAACCGCGCCAAAAACGCCACGTCGCGCCAGATGAGGGCGGCGTTGGCCGTGAAGACCAGGTCGGGCAGCCCTTGGACGGGAGGCATCAGCCGGATGTCGGCGCCCAGGGCCGAAAGCAAATCGAAGAGAGCCTTCCACTGCGCGCGGGCGCGAATGTCGTCGCTCAAGCGAGAGCGGCTCATCCAGGGATTGATTTCATATTCGATCCCGTAGAAATCGGGAGGACACATGAGAATCGTCGGCTGCGAGAGCACGGAAATTGCACCTGACTCGTGAATTTCTGGTTGAGTGAAGCGATCAGCCCGCGCCGCCGTGTCGAACGATCCGCCCGGACGCCGGTTCGCATTCGCCTGGTTACGCTTTCCTGCCTTCGTTTGCCGCGTCGCGTTCTTCGCGCGGCTTGGCATCAGGCGGCGGCTCGTCGTCGGCCAGCGTGATGCCTTCCTGCATACCGGCATTTCCGGCAGAAGCCGCGTCCGGTTTCGGGCCTGCAACGTATTCGGGCTGCGACTCATCTTCAGCCAGTGTAATCCCCTCATCGGCGAGCGTGATTCCCGGAGAGGCCGCATCGGATTTGGCGGCAGGCGCATATTCCGGTTGCGGTTCG
>DATGKC010000145.1:0-8843 GCA_035294845.1 Planctomycetaceae bacterium
TCACGACCCGCGGGATGTCTTCAAACCGCGTAATCAGGTAATGGTGCTTCGTGATCGCGCGGGAAACCTCGACAATCGGCGTTTCTTGAAAGGCGTCGGACCCGATCGAGCGCCGCGGCACCTGGCCGGTGATGGCCACGATCGGGCAACTGTCCATTTTGGCATCAGCCAAACCGGTCACAAGATTCGTCGCACCCGGTCCGCTGGTCGCGATGCAGACGCCGACTTTTCCCGTGCTGCGCGCGTAGCCTTCAGCCGCAAATGCCCCTCCTTGCTCATGGCGCGGCAAGATCGTGCGCAGCCGCGCGACCTGGTGCGTGAGAGCCTGATGAATCGGCATGCTCGCCCCGCCGGGATACGCAAAAACCGTGTCGACGCCCTGCCGGATCATGGCTTCGACGAGAATGTCGGCGCCGGTGACCAGGGCGTGCGTCTGGGATTTCGATTTTCGCGTCTGTTCGGCGGCCACGGTCGTCTCGCGCTGAAGTTTTCGTGAAAAAATGAGTGATTGGATATCTCTCGCAGAAACCCTGGATGTTAGATGATAAGTGCCAGCCCGGGCAAGAGCGAGTCCCCGGCGGGTAGCGGAACATTTACGCCACGGGCGAAAGCCCGCGCATCCCTCCCCCCGTCCACGGGGGGATCGAGGGGGGGTGTCGGCGCGTCTCAGTGCAGCTAACCGCGAATCGGTGACAGCGATGCGCACGTTGAGCGCGCTCCCCACTGGGCCATCGCTCGACTGACGTCTGCAGCATGCGGTGAGTACGGATATCACTGATGGTTGGGAGCGGGATGAACAGGCCCGTCCGTGTTGTCCGTGCGATGCGTGGTTCTCCTGCCGCAGTGGGACCTCGAAACTTTCGTACTACTAAAAGTTTGCTTCTTTGAGTGCCGCGAAGATTTTATGTCCTTTCCGGATCAACGATTTGGAAACCGCACAAACGGAAATCTCTTTCGTGTGGTTCGTGTGTTTCGTGGTTGTCTCCGTACTCTTTGGTTACTGCCTTCGGCCGCGCTGGGTCGTTCGCGTGTTTCGTGGTTCTTCTTGAGTTCCTCATTTGGTTTCACGTTGTTTCAATAAGTGCTTTCAGCCGGTGGCGTCGCCGGCGGCGGACAACTAAGATCGGCGGCGGGGCTTGCATTGAAAATCAAACGGCTGCCAGAGGACTTTCAGGTCGAGGAATTGACCGATTTCCGCTCGGACGGGGGCCCTTTTGCGCTGTACCGGTTAAAAAAACGCTCCCTGGGAACGCCCGAAGCCATCGACGAAGTCATTCGCTGCTGGAAAATTCACCGGCATCGCGTTTCTTACGGTGGGCTCAAAGACAAGCACGCGGTGACCAGCCAGTTCGTCACCGTGCTGAACGGTCCGCGCCGCAACCTGGCGCGGAAGGACCTGGAGCTATGCTATCTCGCGCAGGCAGGCAAGCCGTTTACGCCGCACGAGATCTCCGCAAATCGCTTTTCGGTCGTGCTCCGCGACCTGTCTGAGGCGGCACTGGAGCGGGCCCTGGCGCGGCTATCGCTCGTTAAGAACGACGGCCTGGCGAATTATTTCGACGATCAGCGTTTTGGCTCGGTGGGCGCGTCCGGCGAATTCATCGCACAAGCGTGGTGCGCGGGGAATTATGAGCGGGCATTGTGGCTGGCCTTGGCCGATCCGCATCCCGACGACCGATCGGAAGAGCGACGCGAGAAGGCCATCCTGCGCGAAAAGTGGGGCCAATGGCGCGATTGCAAAGCCGCGTTGGCGCGCTCGCATCGGCGGAGCATCGTCACTTACCTCGCCGATAAGCCTCCCGACAACTCTGATTATCGCGGTGCGTTCGCCCGCCTTAAGGTCGATTTGCGGGGGCTGTATCTGGCGGCGTTTCAGAGCTTTTTGTGGAACCGCATGTTGTCTTTGTATTTGCGGCGCGAGGTTCCCGCCGACGAGAGAGACGACGTGCCGCTGAAAATGGGACCTGTGCCGTTTTTTTGCGGGCTGAATGCGGAGCTTTCCTCGCGCTTGGAAGCGACCCAGTTGCCGCTGCCTTCCGCGCGGCTGCATTTGGAGCAGGGGCCGACACTGGAACTTATTACCGAAACGCTGCGCGAGGCGGGGCTTGAGCTGAGGCAGTTGCGGGTCAAATACCCGCGCGACAGCTTCTTCTCGAAAGGACAGCGCGCCGTTTCGGTCGTCACACGAAATTTGGGCGCTGAAGCCGAAGACGACGAGCTTTATCCCGGTCGCAAAAAGATTGCCTTGCGCTTTGACTTGCCGCGCGGCTCCTATGCCACGATTCTCGTGAAGCGACTGACCGAATAACGCAGCATGCTCGATGTCCTGTACGAAGACAATCATTGCATCGCCGTTGCCAAGCCGGCGCGCGTGCTGACCGCCGGCGACAAGACAGGCGACGTGTCGCTTCTCGAACTGGTGAAGCAATACCTCAAGAATAAATACCGCAAGCCGGGAAACGTGTTTGTGGGCGTCGTTCACCGGCTCGATCGGCCGGTTTCCGGCGTGGTGCTCTTCGCGCGAACGAGCAAAGCCGCCGGCCGACTTGCCGAGCAGTTTCGAAAGGCGACGGTGCGCAAGGTGTACCGGGCGATCGTCGAGGGACATCTCACGGAACCATCAGGAGAATTCGCCGATTGGCTGCTTAAGAACGAAGAGACGAACGTCGTTCGAGTGGTGGCGGCGGGAACGCCATCCAGCCGCCTGGCCCAGTTGCGGTTTCGCCGGCTGGAATCGTCGGGCAGCGTAAGCTTGTTGGAAGTGACTCCCACGACGGGCCGCAGCCACCAGATTCGCGTGCAACTGGCGTCTCGCGGTCATCCGATCTATGGCGATCGGAAGTATGGTTCCAAACACTCGCTGCCCGGTTCGATCGCGCTGCACGCCGCCGAATTGACTTTCGCGCACCCCACGCGGCGGGAGCCGGTGACCCTGCGAGCCCCGGATCCTACAAATTGGCGGCACCTTTTTCTCTGAGGCGCAATAGCGGCCGGTGGCAGTACGGCGCGTTGGCGGGGTCAGAGCGAAGTCAGAGCGATCGGGTGGAATTGACGCTTTCGCAGCACGCCGTCGCAGTCAATGGGCATTGCCGAAGATGCTGTTCTTGACGCCGGTTTTGAACTGAACAGAATGCACGCCGCTCGACCACCTGCCTGGTTTGAATCGCGGCACGCGACGTGTAAATTGCGCTACGCGCCTCGCGGCTAAAGGCAGCGCGCGTGGGAATGAGATTTGCCATTCGGCGGGAGGCGATGATTTGCCGATTGCCGGCATCAATTCAAAATCAGGGATGAAACATTGGCGCGAGCGACCGTTTTCAAGATTTTTTCCGCGTTCGCGAGAATTCGCCATTCGTGACGACGGCGAGGCGGAGGATATATCGAAGCCATGAAGGTCCGTCGCGCGGGGGCGATACCCGTGCGCACAGAGGCCGCCGGCGCGACGAGGCGCCGGTCTGCAAGATCGTCGTCGCTGCGACGGCGCTGCGGAACGTGCCTGGGCTGCAATGATTGAGTGGGCCGCTGTTTTCCAGCGATTCGCGCGGCTTCGAAGGCAGGACGTTTTCGACAATCGACGCGCAATCTGTACGTCCGTCGGTAACGCCCTTCGTCACCTCGTTTCAAGTGAGAGCACCATGAAGCGCCGCCAACAATACGTCAATTCCTTGTCGTCATCCGCCGAAGTTCTCGAAGCCCGCGCTCTATTGTCTGCGTCGTCAGCCGGGGTGGCAGGCGCTTTGGCGCACCCGATGATTGCACCGGGGGCGGCCGCGGCGTTGCATGCACAGGCTGCCGTTCATGCCGACATTCTGAGTCAGCTTTCCGCCACGACGCCCGTGACGGCCTCGACCATCCCGGCAAACGGCGACTTGAATCCGTATGGGACCGCGTTCGTTCCGCAAGGATTCGTCAAAGGCGGAGTGCTCCAGCCCGGCGACCTGTTGGTGTCGAATTTCAACAACAGCTCCAATCTGCAGGGAACCGGCACCACCATCGTACGGGTGACTCCCAGCGGACAGACCTCGACGTTCTTCCAGGGGCAGGCCGGGTTGGGACTTACGACCGCGCTCGGCGTTCTCAAGGGCGGGTTCGTCATCGTCGGGAACGTGCCGACCACCGACGGCACCGGGGCCACGGCACAACAGGGCTCGCTCTTGATTCTGGACAAAAATGGACACGTGGTCGAAACGCTCACGAATTCGAAGCTGCTCGACGGACCCTGGGACTTGACTGTGAACGATAACGGAGTCTTTGCCCAGGTCTTCGTCTCGAATGTGCTCAGCGGCACGGTGACGAGAATCGACATGCTCGTGCTGCCGGGTTTGGGCAAACCGCTCGTTTTGGATGAGACGCAGATCGCATCGGGATTCACGCATCGCACCGATCCTGCCGCGCTGCTCTTGGGCCCGACCGGTCTGGCCTTCGACGCGAAGACCGACACGCTGTTCGTGGCCTCGACGGCAGATAACGAGGTGTTTGCGATTCATAATGCCGCGTTCAGGTTCAGCGACGCCGGAACCGGCAAGGTGATCTACCAGGATTCGACGCATCTGCATGGGCCGCTGGCGCTGGTGTTGGCTCCCAACGGCGACTTGATCGTCTCGAACGGGAGACGCCGTCAATGCCGATCCGGAGCAGTCCAGCGAACTGGTGGAATTTACGCAAAGCGGGAAATTTGTCTCGCAGTTCCAGGTCGATCCGGCGCCCGGCGGCGCGTTCGGCATCGCGCTCATGACGACAGGCAATGGCCAAGTGCGATTCGCCGCCGTAGACGATGTGACGAACACCGTCAGCATCTGGACGGTCAACAACCCCGGGCATCACGGGTTCGGCCTGGGATGGTAAACCGGAATAATCCGGTCGCGTTTTTCAATCGCGGACAGGCTTCAAAAAGACCGACCTGGCCGTCGGGCGGCCGGTGGCGCATAGCGTTAACACGACACTGTGGCCACGTTGCATCTTCGGCATGCAACGGCCCGGCCTGAAGGGCCGAAAGAATCCAGCCCAGGGCATCGCCAGGCAACGCCCTGGGAAAACGGCTACTTCCCTGTGAAATCTTTGCGTGCCGCGCAGATTTTGAGGTGGCGAATGGAAAGACAAACCGCGGATTTCGCGGATACGCGCGGATAAACACGACGAGGGTCAATTTGCGTATCCGGGAAATCCGCGGTTATATGTTTTTCTTAATCGGTTGCGACTGACGGCCGCGCTGGGTCCTGATTGGATCAACGCTTTGGAAAACGCACGAACGGAAATCTTTTTCGTGAGGTTCGTGTGTTTCGTGGTTCTCTCCGTACTCTATGGTTGCGGCCTTCGGCCGCGCTGGGTCTTTCGTGGTTGCATCCGGGATGTCCGTGGTTCACCGCGTTCATTGCGGCGATACGCGCAGCGGTTCAATTTTTTCCGATAAACGGAACGGTGCTTGCGTGGCGTTCGCAGCGGTCGGGGGCGCCTTCTCGAACGGACTTTGTGTGTCTTTCTATTTCAAACGATCGGGCCTTGGCCGCGGATCATGTGCACACCCGATTCACGAATTTCGTTGGTGATGATCACATTCAATCGCCGCGACGAAGTCCTGCGCTCGCTCAGCTCGCTGAGCGAATTGCCGGAACGGCCGCAGATTGTCGTCGTCGATAACGGCTCAGCCGATAACACAGCCGAGGCGATCGCCGAGCGTTATCCCGCAGTCCGCTTGATTCGGTCGGCGTCGAATCTCGGCGCTGCGGCCCGCAATCTGGGAGTGGAATGCGTCGATACGCCTTACGTGGCGTTCGCGGACGATGACGTGGTCTGGGAGCCGGGCTCGTTGTCACATGCGGCCGATCTTTTTGACGCCCAGCCGAACCTGGGACTTGCCGTCGCGCGCGTGCTGGTCGGACGTAAAAACCAGGAAGACCCGATTTGCCGCGTTCTGGAGCAAAGTCCTTTGCCTCGCGTTCAGGGCATGCCGGGCCCGTCGCTGCTTGGTTTCCTGGCCGGCGCGTGCGCTGTGCGCCGCAGCGCATTTCAGGCGGCGGGGGGCTTTCCATCGTGGATCGTGCTGGGAGGAGAAGAAGAATTGCTGGCGGCTGATCTTGCCGCTCTGGGCTGGTGGATATGTTACGTTCCTCAATTGGTCGTTCATCACTATCCCTCGTCGGTCCGCGACAGCCGCACGCGCCGGATTTATCAACTGCGCAACGGCCTGTGTTTCGCCTGGCTGCGCAGGCCGCTGGGGCTGGCGATCCGGCAGACGCTGGCGATGGGCCTGGCGGGCCTGTGCGACCGGTCGGCGCGGCAGGCGCTGGCGATGGCGCTGGGTCGTCTGCCGCTTCTCTTGCGGGAGCGGCGCGTCTTGCCGGCCGAAGTCGAGCGCTGCCTGGTTCTGCTGGAGAGGCGTGAATCTCGGGCCAAAGCGCTCGTTGCCCAGGGCGCGCCCGTCTAGGAGATGCAAACGACGACCACATGTTTTTCGACTGCGACATACGGGCAGACCGACTGCCGGAAAAAACGCTGTGCCTGACCTATGACGACGGTCCCGGCCCGCAGACGGTCGAACTGGCTCAATATCTCTTCGAACAGGGCATCTCGGCTGCGTTCTTCACCGTTGGCTCTCATGCCCAACAGCAGCCAGATGTTCCGGGTCAACTTGCCGAATGGGGTCACATCATCGGCAACCACACGCACACGCATCCGGGATTGGCGGCCATGGCCGATCTTGGCGGCGACGTCGCGGGTGAAGTGCTCAAGGCGGATGAGGCGCTTCGAGCGTGCACCGGTGGACGCGTCCGATTTTTTCGAGCGCCCTATGGGAGCTGGCGCGAGGTTCATCGCTCGGCCGACGGAGCCGCCGGCGGCGCCCGCTCGCTTGTCGCCCAGCAGCTCAACCAGGTTCCCACGCTGGCTCATTACACAGGTCACATTCACTGGGACATCTGCACCTGCGATTATGACTTCTGGAGGTCGGGCGCCTCGTCGGAAGACTGTTCCGAATTCTGTATGCGCGAAATCTGCCGCGTGGGAAAGGGCATCGTGCTGTTGCACGACAGCTCCGAAGACCCGCAGCAAAGGCCGCGCAACCGAACATGGCAAGTGACCGAGCGCATCGTCCCCTGGCTTAAGGCGCAGGGCTTTCGGTTCGTGCGCCTCGATCAGATTCCGCAAGTTCAGTCGGCCATGCGGTCGACTCAATTGGCGACGCTGGAGCTCGACGACGGCCGAAGTCTGTGTTTGTTTCGGCACGATGCGGCCGGCTTTCGCGCTGTGGCGAGCGACGTTGCCACGACCTGGGGCCTGGTTCCCCTGGATGGCGATTTCTGCGCGCTGAGGGCGCCCAATGGTTGCTATCTCTCGGCGCGTCGAGACTTCAATTCGATCATTGAGGCGCACGCCTTGACGATCGGCGGCGACGAATCCTTCCGACTGGAGCAATTGTCCGGTGAATCGTTCTTGATGAGGACGCGGCGCGGCGGCTATTGGGCGCCGCAATCCGAGGGCGAATGCTTCTGCGTTCATGCGGATGCCTTGAGCCCACGTCGGGCAAGCCTGAAAATGAAGGTTCATCGATTCGGTTGGAACGATTCTTGCCGGCTCAACGCGGCCGTGGCATGTCGTTGAGGCGCGAGGCGGCAATCGAACTCTTTTTCCTGGCACGCGATGCCCACCGGGGTGACCTGCATGCGACCGATTCGCGTCTTGACCTGGCACGTTCACGGGAACTATCTCTATTACCTGTCGCGGGCGCGGGTCGAATTTTATCTTCCCACCAAATCCGATGGTTCCCCCGGTTATGGGGGCCGTGGCGCGACGTTTCCGTTCGGCAACAATGTCCACGATATTCCCGCCGAGAGCGTGTGCGACGCCGAATTCGATTGCGTTCTCTTCCAGAGCCGCCGGAACTACGAGGTCGATCGACATGCATTGCTCTCAGAGCGACAGCGACGGCTCCCCGGCATCGCTCTCGAACACGACCCGCCCCTCGATCATCCCACGACGATGCGCCACTGGATCGACGACCCGCAGGCCCTGCTGGTGCACGTGACCGCCTTCAATGCGCTCATGTGGGACAGCGGACGCACGCCCATTCGCATTATCGATCACGGCGTGTTCGTGCCGGCGGAAGCCCGCTACACCGGAGAGCTGGCGCGCGGAATCGTCATCATCAATCACATCCGCGAGCGGGGTCGCCGGCTCGGCGGCGACATCTTCGAAATGCTGCGGGAGGAAGTGCCCATCGACCTGGTGGGAATGGAATCCAAGCCGCTGGGGGGCTTGGGAGAAATCTTTCCGCCGGATTTGCCCGCGTTCGAATCGCGCTATCGGTTCTACCTGCACCCGATCCGTTACACGAGCCTGGGGCTGGCGCTGATTGAGGCGATGATGGTCGGACTGCCCATCGTCGGATTGGCGACAACCGAACTGGTGACGGTGATCGAGAACGGAGTGAATGGATTCATCGAGACAGACCCGAGGCGGTTGGTCGAGCCGATGCGGCTCTTGCTCGATCATCCGGAAGAGGCGCGCCGCATCGGAGAAGCCGGGCGCCAGCGCGCATTGGAACGGTTCGACATCGGTCGGTTTGCCCGAGAATGGGAAGCGACGTTCGCTGCGGTGACGGGACGATGAGTCTCGACGCGCCATCCGGCGCCGCCTGCCGCGAATGACCGCGGAGTTTGCAGCGCCCGGCGAGGCAGAGCCTCTGCGGCGATGTGTTCCCAGGCAGAGCCCTATCTATTACCAACATCTCCGACGCCCTTACGGCCCGCCTTCACGCAGCGAGGCATGGAGCTGACTGCCCAAGAGCATATCTTGGAGTCGGTGATAGCCGCGCCAGAGCGTGCGGAGGCCAGGTTTGCCGTCACATT
>DATGKC010000146.1:0-4313 GCA_035294845.1 Planctomycetaceae bacterium
CCCAGTACCCAGTACCCAGTACCCAGTACCCAGTACCCAGTACCCAGTACCCAGTACCCAGTACTCAGTACTCAAGTCTCAAGTCTCAAGTCTCAAGTCTCAAGTCTCAAGTCTCAAGTCTCAAGTCTCAAGTCAGCCCCCAGGCTTTGATTTTGCGATACAACGTGCGTTCGCCGATGCCGAGCATTTGGGCGGCTTCTTCGCGCTTTCCTCCGGTGAGCTCCAGCGCGCGCTGAATGTAATATTTCTCGACCTCTTCGAGGGGACGGCCGACGAGGCCGCCTTGGGTCACGCCGTCGAACGAGGGCCGGCCGGCTTCAATTTTTTCAGGATGCAAGGGGGGAATGTCGTCGGGAAGGTCGTCAACATCCAAGAGGCCGTCGAGATCGACGACCACCATGCGCTCGATGGTGTTGCGAAGCTGGCGGATGTTGCCGGGCCAGTCGTAGGCGGCCAGCGCCGCGTGAGCCGCCTTCGAAAACCCGGTGACGTGTTTGCCGTGGCGAGAGGTCATTTCTTTGAGGAAGTGGTCCATCAACAGGGCTACGTCGATTTTGCGCTCGCGCAAAGGAGGCAGCACGATGTTGACGACGTTCAAGCGGTAGAACAGATCTTTGCGAAACGAGCCCTTCTCGACCATGGCTTTCAGGTCGGCGTTCGTTGCCGCGACCATCCGCACGTTGACTTTGATCGGCTCGTTCGTCCCCACGCGCGTGATCTGGCCGTCTTCCAGCACGCGCAGCAGCTTGATTTGCGTGTTCATCGGCATTTCGCCGACTTCGTCGAGAAACAGCGTGCCGCCGTTGGCATATTCGAATTGGCCGATGCGCCGCCGCTCGGCCCCCGTGAACGAGCCCTTTTCATGCCCGAACAGCTCGCTTTCGAGGATGCTTTCCGGAAGGGCCGAGATATTGAGCGGGACGAACGGCTTGCTCTTGCGGCGGCTGTTTTGATGGATGGCGCGCGCGACCAGCTCTTTTCCCGTCCCGTTCTCGCCTTGAATCAGCACCGTGCTGTCGGTGGGCGCGACTTGCTGCAAGAGCGAGATGATGCGGTGCATCTGGGGACTGTTGCCCACGACCCCCTCGAAACCGAACTTCTCGTCGAGGCGCCGATTGAGCTCGGCTGCCTGGCGCATCAGCCGCAGCCGGTCGGAAGCTTTGTCGACGGCCGCCCGCAGCTCGTGGATATCGAGCGGCTTCGTCAAATAAGTGTAGGCCCCGTGCTGCATGGCCGTGACGGCCGAATTGATCGAGCCGTGGCCGGTCAGAAGAATCACCTCGGCATCCGGCAGCTCTTCTTTGGCCTTGCGCAAGATCGCCAGGCCATCGACATCGGCCATCTTGAGATCGGTGATGACGACGTCGAACATATCGCTTTCGATGAGCGCCGCGCCGCGCGCACCGCTATTGGCCACGGTGCATTCATAGCGTCCCTGGCGTTCGAGACTGTCGGCAACGGCCTCGGCATGGGCCTCGTCGTCGTCGACAATCAAGACGCGCACCGGCGTGGCCGAATGTTCCAGCGATTTATCGGTGGCAGTCGTCATGTCACAAGGCGCTGTGGAAACAGTGAGATCAGTCGCCGCGCCGGCGGCCCGAGGCCTTGTCGACGGCGGCCCGCACCTCGTGAATATCGAGCGGCTTCGTAAGGTACGCGTACGCGCCGCCCTGCATGGCCGCAATGGCCGAATTGATCGAGGCGTGGCCGGTCATAAGTATGACCTCGGCGTCAGGCAGCCGTTCTTTGACCTTGCGCAAAATAGCCAGTCCGTCGACATCGGCCATCTTGAAGTCGGCGAGGACGACGTCGAACACATCGTTCTCGATGAGCGCGGCCCCGCGTGCACGGCTGTTGGCGATCGTGCAGGCGCAGTGTCCGGCCGATTCGAGGCCGGCGACGATGCCTTGAGCGTGGGTTTCATCTTCTTCAATCACCAGCACGCGAGCCGGAGAAGCGGAATATTCGAAGCCTTTATCGACAGGGGCCATCATTGAGCAAGGGAAGGAAGGGAAGAAGTCATTCAGCCGGAGCCAGCGAGACGGTGACGCTGGTCCCGCGGGAGGGAGCGCTTTTCACCGTCACGCGGCCGCCGTGCGCTTCGACGATGCGCTTGACCGTCGCCAGGCCCAGCCCGCTCCCTGAGGGCTTCGTGGAAAAAAACACATCGAAGATGCGGGAGAGCGTTTGTTCGTCCATGCCGCACCCGCCGTCGATGATTTCGAGCTCGACTCTTCCCTCGCTTGCGCGGGTCTGAATTTCAATCAACCCCCCGCGAGGCATGGCCTGCTCGGCATTGAGCGCCAGGTTGAGGAGCACCTGGCGGAAAAGGGCCCCATCGAGCCGGACGGCGGGCAAATCGGGAGAAAGATGCGGGCTGATCTCGACGCCGGCCGCAGCGGCTTGAGGCTGAAAGAACTCAATAAACTCGCGCACAATCTGATTCAAATCGCTCTCGACCAGCTCCAGCTCGCCGGCGCGGGCGAATTTCAGGAAGTCTTCGAGAATCGCCTCGAGGCGGCGACATTCGCGCTGCACGCCCAGAATTTTTTTGAACATCCGCCGATCGCGGGGCGAATCGCCTTCCGAGACTTCTTCGGCCAGAAGCTCGAGGTTGAGGCTGATCGTGGACAGCGGATTTTTGATCTCATGCGCGAGCCCGCCGGCCAGGGCGGCGATTTCGGCATATTGCGACACCAGCCGCTCGCGTTCGTCCATTGCCAGCAAACTTTCGGCCGACATAGATCACCCGATTTGCGCCATCAGGTGGCCGAACCGCCAGGTTCGCTCTTTCCGGGTTCGGCTCCCTTTCCAAGTTCGGCCAAAACGGCTTTGCGCGACAGCTTGACGCGGTTCTGGTCGTCGACCGCAATCACCTTGACCTGCATGCGGTCTCCCTCTTTGCACACGTCGGTCACCGATTTGACGTACCCATCAGACAGTTCGCTGATGTGGCACAAGCCATCTTTGCCGGGAACGATTTCGATGAACGCGCCGAAGTCTTTGATCGAGCTGACGACGCCGTTGTAGATCTTTCCGACCTTGATTTCTTCGGTGAGCGCCTCGACGCGGGCCAGCGCGTCGTCGACCCCGGGCTGACTTGGCCCCGAAATCGTGACCGTGCCGTCGTCGGTTACGTCGACCGTCGTTTTCGTTTCTTCCTGGATCAGGCGGATCGTTTTCCCTCCCGGACCGATCAAAAGTCCGATCTTGGCCGGGTCGATCTTGGTGCGCACCAGCCGCGGCGCGTGAGGCGAAATATCTTTTTTCGGCCGCGAAATCGTCGTCAGCATGGCCCGCAACAGGTCGAGCCGCGCCGTTTTCGCCTGCGCCAGCGTCTCGCGGATGATCTGTTCGTTGATGCCGGCGATCTTGAGATCGAGCTGAATGCCGGTGATCCCCTTGCCGGTTCCGGCGACTTTGAAATCCATGTCGCCGAAATGGTCTTCGTCGCCGATAATGTCGGTGAGCAAAATGTGCCGGTCTTGCTCTTTCACGAGTCCGATAGAAATGCCGGCCACAGGCTGCTTGATCAAGACGCCCGCATCCATCAGGCCCAACGTGGCCCCGCAAACGCTGGCCATCGAGCTGGAGCCGTTGGATTCCATGATGTCGGAGATCACGCGAATCGTGTACGGAAACTTGTCGGCCGCCGGCAGGACCCGCTCGACCGATCGCTCGGCCAATGCCCCGTGCCCCATCTCCCGCCGGCCTGGGCCGCGAATCGGCCGGCACTCGCCCACCGAATACGGCGGAAAGTAATAATCGAGCATGAAGCGCTTGGTGTACTCTTCGAACAGCCCGTCAACTCGCTGTTCGTCGCGAACCGTGCCCAGCACCACCGTCACCAGCGATTGCGTTTCGCCGCGGGTGAATACGGCCGACCCGTGCACTCGCGGCAACACGCCGACCTGGCACGAAACGGGGCGCAAGTCGGTGGATTTGCGGCCGTCGGGGCGAGTCCCTTCCAACGCCAGATCGCGCACCACGCGGTATTCGAGCTCGTGCATCGCCGAATCGAACTGGGCCGCCGTGGCCCCCTCGGCGGTCGTTTCGGACCCTGCGGGGAAGAGTCTTTCTTTCCAGTTCTGCTTGACGGCTTTGACGGCATCGGCCCGTTCGTGCTTGCCGACGATTGTCTTGGCCTCGCGGAATTGCCCGTAGGCCTCTGAGCGCAGCAGCGCGACTAGCGGGTTGACGATTCGATCGGGATTGACTTTGGCGGGCACCCCCGCCTTGCGGACCAGCTCGCTTTGCAATTCACAAATTTGCTGCGTCGCCCGGTGGCCGAACATCAAGGCGTCGACCATTTG
>DATGKC010000147.1:0-24264 GCA_035294845.1 Planctomycetaceae bacterium
GCCCCGGCGTGAAGGTAGGGGGGAGCGGTGACTTCAATCTGTTCATCGGAGACGACTTTGAATTTGGCCATTCGGCCCGTGCGTCCCACGCAGAACAAAACGTGGCGTGCGTTTTCGAAGCCGGTTCCCGTGACCTTAATCGTCGTCCCGGCGGGGCCTTCACTCGGGCTGAACGAGAAGATCTCGGTTCTGGGCCTGACGGACTGGGCGCCCTGGGCCGCCGCAGTAAACACGAGCCCCGCCGCCAGCCACATTCCAACGAATCTCGCGCGCCAAAACATGCGAACCTCGTTTTCACCGGTCAGCGACGAATTTCTCGACAGCCTTGCCCGTCGGCTCGCGCAGGGCGACTTTTTCTTCTCGTCCAGCCTTTCGAGCGGGGAAGGGGCCGCTCTTGGCTTTGCTTTGTGTCAGCAACCTTTGAACTTCGGCTGCCAGGCCGGAGTCAACAGGTTTCACCAGCGGCAAAAGCTGGGCGAGTTGTTCCTGGGTTCGTGGCTGTTCCTTGGCCGCTTGCACCAGCCCCAGCGCGAGGGCCCGCGACAGCTCGCCGGTCTTGTTCCATGTCGTCACGGCGGTCAATTGGGCGCCACCGGGACGGGCCACGACAAATAGAGGCGATTCCTTGTCGGGGGCGGCATAGGGCCGGATTCCCAGGCGCTGGGACACGGCCGGCAAGAGATTGAGCGGCAGCGTCACGACTACGTATGAATTCGCCAGTTTCCCCAGCGGATCGCGCTTGTTGCGATCATACTGCCTGATCAGGTTATTCCATTTGGCGACCGTCGCGTCGTTCGTCTTATCCTTGTGCAGAATGAATAAGAGGGGCAATTGACGACGGCCGGCAGCGGCCACAGCGTCGGCCACTTTCTCGATGCCGTCGCCCGGCAGGCTCACGCGCTGCCCGAGGATGCGCTCGAAGATTTCGCGATACACGGCGCGGATCGCCGGCAGCGGTTTGCCGGCGAGCAATTGATGAATCGCCTGCGATTTGGATGTTCGATTTCCGGCCGGCTGTGGGGCCAGGCGATGGGCACGCGCTAACTCTGATGGCACATCGGCGGGAGAGTCGGCGGACGTGGCGTCATACGCGGCAACGGCCCAGCGCGCCTCATCGAGCAGCTCGTCGGCCGCAACCGGCCCGGTCACCGCGTGGACGACGCGCCCTTCCGGCGTGCAGAAATAGCTGGCGACATTGCCGCCGTTCCGTTGCAGCTTGCCGTGCTCATCGACGACCTCAAAACTCCCGACCTGTTGGTAGGCGGCCACGAAGTGCTTTTGGAAATATTCGGCCACCTTGGCATTCGACAGGGCGCCCGCCCTGTAAATTTGGGCGTTGTTTCAGGTAAAGCCGGGCTCGGCGAAATTCCCCGAGACGTGAATCAGAAACACCAGCTTCCGGTCGCGCCGCGCCTCGGCCGCGGCCGCCTCGGGAGACGAGTTCCATGCCAGCGCCGTGTTCAATTTGCGATCTGCATTGCGCAGCGGCGGGACGGCCGCGCAGAGTCCTGACGAGCATTCCGAATCGGCTCTTCCCAAAGCGAACCAGGAATTTTCCGGCAAGTGCACGTCGGCGATCAGATTGGCCGCAACCGGCGGCTCCAGCGCAAAACCATCGTCCATCTCGGCTGTCGCTTTGACCGGCGAAGCACCGGCCGGCTTGGCTGCCGGCTCGGGAGCCGCGATTGAAGTCAGTTCGGCGGCTCGTTGTGTCGCCTCCGCACGGGCAAATGCGGCGCGGGGCGCCGATTGAACGTCATCTTGGCTCGGAATGTCATGAGAATTGGAGGGAGCACCAGCATTTGCACCCATATCCATAGCGCCGATGACTTGCGGCAGATTGTCGTGGTTGGCGTTCGGCGGCAAAATCATCTCGGGCGTGTCGGCGTCGGCGCGGACGTCGGCAACTTCCGGCCGCGCATGCCTCGTCTCTCCCCGCGACCAGAATCCAAGCGAAAATGCAGCCGAAAGCCCGATCAGCGACAGGACGACGGGAAGCGACTTCTTGAGAAATCGCCGCGATATGGCTTGCGGCTGCGAGCTGCCCGAAAAACTCCGGCCTGAAGCGGGCGGGGGGATGGGAACGGGTCTGGCGCGAAAAACGTGGCGCTGGTTGGATCGGGCCCTGGCCCGATTGAACCAGTCGGGCGCTCCGGCGACAAAGGGCCGATGGTTTCCTGGTGAGAGGCGTTCTTCCCGTGGACTCATGATCGAATCCTCCTGGAAAAGAAATTCCCATCGGCGAACGGTCGAATGCAACCCGGCGATTCGCCGTTATCTTTTGCGCCAATGGACCATTATTGGCGCCCGATATCGTGAATCAATGGGCGTGTTATCAATCTTTCGAAGTTGTAATCGCAAAGGCACCTCAACCGCCCGGCTAATTGCTGCGACCTCTTCGGGGGCATTCGGAATCGGAATCGGCAATAACCCACGGAACTTGCGTCATGAAATCGAGCTGTATCACCTTATTCGAGAGAAATGGCTCGCGAACAAGACTCGACTTGGAACCGAAACCAAACTCGAAACTCGGATGCATCCGCTCGAATTGATAAGAACCTGACGCACCAGTCCATTCCAACACGTCGGCGCCCCAGACGATTGATCCAACGAGATGAAAGAACCCGCCTGTGATATGTAAGCCGGTTGAAACGTCACGGCCGTAATGGCAGAGCTCCGCTGGTTTGGCGAGGTCGATGCCCAGGTTCTCGGCAAGCGTTTGAAACGCCGCCGGAAAGAATTGCTTGCCACCTGCCATGAAGTTGCGACAATCAACGCAAAAACAGCCGGAGCCGGCTGCTACTTGAGCGTAACATCGCGCCGTGGTCTGCACGTCATGCTCAATCAGCCACCTGGCGATTGTCGTCCGAATCATGAGATGCCGATCGTTGTTTCGATTTCTTTGCGGGGCCCACTACGAGACCTTTTCGCATTGATTTGGTTCGATAGCAAGCGAGGACGCTTGCTCTACGGCGCGTGGGGGCGAGTGGCTATCAACATTCCATTGTGGCCGTCGAAAGCGCATGCCCGGCAGCCTTGAGCCTGCGCCTCATCTACTGAATTCCAAATACCGAGTCCACGTCATCCTCCGCTCGACTTGCTGCGCGGTAGACCGTAGCATGGAACTGCCAAATTCGCGATCGCGGGAAACCCAAGTGATGTCCAGCAGGGCGAGCGATCAGTCCGAACGATTCGTGATATTCTCGCCCGGCACACAGATCGTGACGTTGCGAGACATTGTCGCGCCGACTGGCCG
Source organism: Planctomycetaceae bacterium (assembly GCA_035294845.1). Lineage (GTDB taxonomy): Bacteria > Planctomycetota > Planctomycetia > Planctomycetales > Planctomycetaceae > JACQFH01. The sequence goes on from DATGKC010000147.1 coordinate 3,257, forward strand.
AGTGCTGCATCCTCGCGGGTCGGTCGCTGTCGTCGTGCGCTCGCCCAGAGACTTCGAACACTCGTACCGCATCCGATTTCCCGATGCCGACGAAGAAACGCTTCATCGGGACGATGTTGTCACGCTGGCCCAGTTTACGGAAGGGCGGATCGGGGACGCTCAAATCAATGTCGCCCGCCATGACCTGTTCGACCGGGTGATCTATCGCTGCACCATCGGGTCTCGGGCCTACGGGCTCGACGACGAAAAGTCCGACACCGATTACCGCGGCATTTTCCTGCCGCCGGCCGAATTGCAGTGGTCGCTGTATGGCGTCCCCGATCAGATCGATTGCCACGAGACGCAGGAACAATTCTGGGAACTGCAGCGGTTTTTAGTCCTGGCGCTCAAAGCGAACCCGAATGTATTGGAGTGTCTCTATACTCCGCTCGTCGATAAGACGACGCCGCTCGCCGACGAGCTCCTTCAGATGCGGTCGAAATTTCTGTCTCGAGTCGTCTATCAGACGTACAACGGGTACGTCATGTCGCAGTTCAAGAAAATGCAGGCCGATCTTCGCAATCAGGGTCAGGTGAAATGGAAGCACGTGATGCACCTGGTTCGCCTGTTGATCTCCGGCATCAGCGTGCTCCGGGAGGGTTTCGTTCCAGTGCGAGTCGAGGAGCATCGCGAACGATTGCTCGCCATCAAGAGGGGCGAAATGCCGTGGGACGAGACGGAACGCTGGCGTCGGAGTTTGCATTCCGAGTTCGACCGCGCACTGGCCGGGACGACTTTGCCAGATCGTCCTGATTACGAGGCGGCGAATGCATTTCTCGTCAAAGCCCGCCGGGCGGCGGTTTTGGAAGGGCTCCCGTGAGTTTTGATCGTCGCCTTTATCAGCAGATCGGCGCGCATCCGTATCCCCTGCTGTTTGCGACCATCAGTGGCGCGCACCTTTACGGTTTTCCGTCGCCCGATTCCGATTTTGACTTGCGGGGCGTGCATTTGTTGCCGCTGCCGGACGTTGTGGGAATGACCGGAGGCGAGGAGACCGTCGAAATATCGGGCATTCGGGATGGGCTGGAAATCGACCTCGTCACGCACGATGCGAAGAAGTTCTTTGGCCTCATGCTCAAGAAGAACGGCTACGTGCTGGAGCAATTGTTCTCGCCTTTGATCGTCTTCACTACGCCGGAGCACGATGAGCTGAAGGCCATTGCGGCCGACTGCATCACCAGGCATCACGCGCATCATTATCTCGGTTTTGCCGAGACTCAGTGGAAGCTGTTCCAGAAGGCGGATCCGCCGCACGTCAAACCCTTGTTGTACGTCTATCGGGTGCTGCTGACCGGCATCCACCTGATGCGGACAGGACAGATCGAAGCCAACCTCATTCGGCTCAACGACGATGCCAAATTGCCGTACATCTCCGATCTGGTTGCTCAAAAAACCGGCGGTCCGGAATCGGGGCGCCTGGGAGAGGCGGATCTGCTGTTTCACGAAGCCGAGTACGAACGCCTTCGCTCTGCGCTCAAGGCCGCGTTCGACGAAAGCCGCCTGCCGGAAGCAGCCAGCGGCGCCGCGGCGCTCCATGACCTATTGGTCAGACTGAGGCTTTCCGGCGGTCGGTCAAGTCGTGCCCCGTGTTGACGCCGGGCGTGATCGACGTGTATGCTGAATTTGCGGATATCGCGCGTCGCGCGGGGCGTGCCTGCCCATCCGCATTACCGCAGTCCAGTCTTGCATTCGTTTCGGGCTGTCATGTCAAAATCGGCGGAGCTTTCCGAAAGGGCGCTCGAAGCACGCCGCCATCTGGGCGAGTGCCGGTTGTGCGAGCACCGTTGCGGGGCCAACCGTCTCGCGGGCGGCCGTGGCCCCTGCCATGCCGGCGCGTCTGCTCGTGTCTTTCGGCATCGCGTCGAATATGGCGAGGAACTTCAACTGGTTCCATCGCATCTCTTTTACGTCTCGGGATGCGACCTGCGTTGCATGTTCTGCATCGCCGAGGAAAACGCGTTCGATCCGGGCCGCGGCGAGACTCTCAATACCGCCGATTTTGCCGCGGCCGTCGCATGGGGGCGGACGCAAGGCGCTCGCAATGTCCAGTGGGTCGGCGGAGAACCGACGATCCATTTACCCGCGATTCTCGAGGCAATGGCGGGATGCCCTGAACTCCCGCCGATTGTGTGGAAGTCCGACTTCCACGGCACACCGGAAGCGTTTGCATTGCTCGATGGAATCGTCGATGTCTATGTCGCCGACTTCAAATTCGGAAACGATGCGTGCGCCAACCGCATTGCCGGCGTCGAGAACTACTTGGCCGTTGTCGCACGAAACCTGCGAATCGCAGGCGCCGCGGCAGACTTGATCGTGAGGCATCTCCTTTTGCCGGGACACTTCGACTGCTGCTACCGGCCGATCGTGCGTTGGATGCAACAAAACCTGCCGTTCACGAAATTCAGTGTGCGTGATGGATACATGCCGCGGTGGCGCGCCAAGGACGATGAGAAACTTGCCCGAATGCTCGACCGGGATGCAGGCCGCAATGCCCGCGCACTGGCTGCCGAATCCGGATTGAAACTGGTCATCTGACTTGAAAACCTCGAATGTTTCTGCCGAAGACGAAACCGCGACAAGCGAAATCTCGATCGCGCCGGACGGTCGCATATTCGTTTTTGGCGCTTCGCACGAGATTCTCGAACTATTGGCAGCGCTGAACCGGCGCGACGGCGCGCTCCGTCAACGCCTCGAACACATCAGGGCGGCGCGCATCGTGACTGAGCCTCCGGCCCTACCGAATTGTCAAGCCGGCCCGGAAGCCATAAGCCACCGTCATTTCCTGGAAAGGCGAAAGTCGCCGTGAGCGATCGATCAATTCCACCCGCGCCGGGGCGGCCGGCAAACACTGTGGCGAAACTTCGCCAGCCGCCGGGCAAAGTGGATAACCGGACGCCGCGGCCCCTCGGAACGCGGAATTTTGCTGCCGAGGTCGAACTTGAGGTTTTGATCCGGGCGCGATACCCGATCATTTATGTGACGAGCTGGGAGGAAGAGCGAGTCGAGCGCTGCCTGCGGCGAATCGCCGAAGGACGGAACAAAAAACTGTTCGTCTGGACCGTAACTCAAGGAATCCTCAAATCGGGCGTTGACCAGCAACAGGCCAAATCGGGGGCCGGCAATACGACAGACCCGCTGGCCGCGCTCGATTCGGTCGTGGCGCAAATTGAGCCGGCAATTTACCTGTTCAAGGACTTCCACCGCTTCACGGCCGACGATCGCTGCAATCTGGCCGTTTTGCGGCGATTGCGGGACGTGGCCTATCATTTGCGAGATACATACAAATCGATCGTGATTGTGTCACCGCTGATGCGGATCGCGCCCGAGCTCGTGAAGGACATTACGGTCATTGAATTTGGCTTGCCGCGCGCCGAAGATTTCAATCAACTTCTTGATCGCATCATCGAGGACGTCAAAGACAACCCGCAAGTCAACATCGACCTCGACGACGACGCTCGCGAACGGCTGCTGCATGCGGCACGCGGATTGACCCTCAAGGAAGCCGAAAACGTATTTGCCAAGACGCTTGTTCTCGACGGAAAGATCGATGCCGATGATGTCAGCATCGTGTTCAGTGAGAAACAGCAGATCATCAAGAAAAGCGGGTTGCTCGAATATTACGAGGCAAAAGAAGAATTCGCGAACGTGGCGGGCCTCGACGGCCTCAAACAGTGGCTGACGAAACGCAGCATCGCCTTCAGCGACCGCGCGGCCCGGTTCGGGCTGCCGGCGCCGCGCGGCGTCATGCTGCTGGGTGTGCAAGGTTGCGGAAAAAGCCTGTGCGCCAAAGCGGCGGCCAGCCTCTGGAAGCTGCCCCTTCTACGTTTCGATGTCGGACGAATGTTCAGCAGCCTTGTTGGGTCGAGTGAAGAGAACATCCGGCAAGCGATTCAAACCGCAGAAAGCATCGCTCCGGCCGTCCTCTGGATCGACGAAATCGACAAAGCGCTTGCCGGGTCGACCAGTTCTGCCGGCAGCGATGGCGGCACGGCCTCGCGGGTCTTCGGGACGCTGCTGACCTGGCTCTCCGAAAAGACTTCTCCCGTGTTCGTGATTGCGACGGCCAATAACATCAGCCATTTGCCTCCGGAGCTCTTGCGCAAGGGACGGCTCGACGAAATTTTTTTCGTAGACCTTCCTTCCGAGGACGAGCGGCGCGGAATTTTTGGAATTCACCTGCAGAAGCGCGGGCGCGATCCGCGAAGTTTCGACCTTGATGCCCTGGCTCGCGAGAGCGAAGGCTATAGTGGAGCTGAAATCGAAGAGGCCGTGATTTCCGCGATGTTCGACGCCTTCAGCAAACAGATTCCGCTTGATACCGCAATCATCTCGTCGAGTCTGGCCGAGACGGTCCCCTTGTCGAAAACCATGAATGAAGAGCTGAACGGGCTTCGCAACTGGGCCGTCGGCCGGGCGCGTCCCGCCTCGGGCAAGCACGTTCGCATCATCGAAGAGACGCGACGAAAAATCGAGCTGTAACGTGAGCCGCCTTGTGTCATCGTTGCCTATGGGAGAAGCCGCATGAGCACCGTTCTGGTCGTCGCGCCTCTAATAATTGCGAATTGGCCGGTGATTACGGCGGCAGTCACAGCCGCTGTCGGCACGATGGGTTTTTCCGTGCTGAATCGCGCCGAACGCGAGCGGCAGTCTGTTGACTCGCGAGTGACGCGGGCTGAAATCGAAGTGGAGGACGCCGACATTCTCCCCGAGGCCAGTGGCACGTGCGAAGAGTTGGTGGTCGAGCGCGACGGCGTGCGCGCAGTTTTCAGCCGCGACGTGCGCGGCGCGTTGCGCGTTTGCATGGAAGGAAGCGGCCATTCCAAAGCCGAGCTCAAGCGCATCGGCGAAGAGCTCATCGGACGGGTGACGCAACAGTATGTGTATCACCGGGTCGTGACCGAGCTCAAGCAGCGAAATATGGCAATTGTCAACGAAGAAGTGGCTGCCGACCGAACTGTCAAGATTCGCGTTCGCAACTGGTAGGAGGGCCCCAAATGGCAAAAGAAGAACTGGAAATTGAAATCAGCCCCACCGGCAAAGTGACAGTGCGGACGATCGGCATCAAAGGGCCGCACTGCATCGACGCCGCAGAAATGGTGGCGCGAATCATCGGGACTGTGGAATCAAAGCAGTTAACCGCCGAATTCTACGAAGCCCAAACCGAGGTTCGTCAGTCGACCGACATCAAGCAACGCTGGTAACCCATGCAGTGCGCAAATTGCAGGTTCGAAAACATGCCCGGGGTAGACGCCTGCGGCCGGTGCGGCGCTTCGCTGCAAATGGCCACCGCAACGCTCAACGTGCATCCTCCCCGCGCCGGCAAGTGGGTCAAGCGCCTGAGAAAATGGGACTTGTGGCGCCATTCCTTTCGACTTTGGCATGCGCTGACGGGCAATGTTCCCCGGCTCGGTGGGACTTATTATGCCAACGTGCCCGAGCGGCCGCTGCTTCTGCGCTTGGCCGTGCCCGGGTGGGCTCAAATCTACTGCGAACGGACGCTTCTCGGCTGGTTTCTGCTGGGTTTGTATGCGCTGTTATTGGCATTTGCAACCCTATTCATCGGCACGCAATTCGGGAGCGTCCTCTTGGGGCTGGCACTCGCGTGCCATGCCGCGTCGATCGTGGACATCGTCAATGCCGTCGACGACGGGCTCGTGCGCCGAGTCTCGCTATTCGTTGGATTCCTGTTCGGAGTGGCGATGATTGTGTATCTGCCGGCTGGCTGGCTGGCGACCCGCTTCGCCGTCCCGCGCGTGATCGCCGTCGATAGCCCGCCATTTCGAGCCGGCGACGTCGTATTGTACGCACCGGCGACGGCAGGTTTCATGTCGCCGCATGCCGGCCAAGTCGTTCTCTACCGACTTCCGAATCTGTTCACCGCTGCGCGAAACCACACGCGATACTTTCTCGCCGGCGAACGCATCGATCGAATCCTCGCCGGCCCCGGGCAGCGCGTCGTTTGGCGCAAGGGCAAGCTGGAAGTTGACGGCGAACCGTCGGCCCTCGCGCCGTTAGACCTTGCGCATTGCCCTGCCGATGTTGACGTTACAGCGGCAGCCGGCGAATTCGTGATCCTGCCCAGCACATTGGGCGTTGATATCAATGCAATTGCCGACGCTGGCCAAATCAGCCGCATACCGGCGCAAGACATCTTGGGAACCGTCTACTGGCAGCATCAGCCGTTGAGCCGCTTGGGCCGGGTCCGCTGAAAACGAGGAACGATGGCGCGTTTTGACAAACTTGAGCTTGAATCGCAATCTCCCGCGGGGTCAAGAGCCGTTCAAGTGGCGCGCCCGGCGGCCGATGACGTCGATTGGATCGCTCAAGCCGATGCCGAACGGCGTTGCGGCCAGTATGAGAATTCGCTTCGCCATTATTCGCGCGCACTGGAGCTCGACAAGTCGCTGGTGATCGCCTGGTTGGGGCAGGCCCAGAGTCTCGTGTTTCTGGACGAATTCGTCGAGGCAGAATTGTGGAGCCGGAAGGCCTTGGAGTCTTTCCCGAACAATAGCGAGCTGCTGGCCGCTCGGGCTCAGGCGCTGTGTCGCACCGGCGACCTGAAGCAAGCGCTGGCCGTGTGCGATGGTTCGTTCAAGCAGCCGGGGCAATCCGCCTATCGTTGGATCGTGCGCGGCGAGCTGCTGGTGGCAAGCCGCCAGGATTTTGACCGCCACTGTTTTGACAAGGCCCGGCTACTGGATTCCGACTGGCTCGTACCGTTGGAAGCGGCGCTGGTCTATTTGCATCACGGTTTCTACAGTCGCGCTGTCGAACGGGCCCGCCAAGCCGTTGAGGCGGCTCCGGATCGGCATTATGCCTGGTACGTCCAGGCCGTGTGTGAGATCGAGTTGGGCCTCGATACGCGGGCCCATAGCAGCTTGCAGCGTTGTCTGGAGCTCTCTCCCGGGCATGTTGAGGCCGAGCGACGGATGACCGACATCCGCCACCGCGGATTCTCGCCTTTTCGTGTATTGCGTCGTTTTTTTGGCCGCCGCTGAAGCGAGAGAGCAGAGCTCGAATCTCGATGTCCTGGACACTCGACAAAATCTTGAAAGGCGCTCGGCGGCTCAGCGCCAGCGACGTGCATCTTGTCTCTGGATTAGCGCCGCTGTTGCGGATTACCGGTGAGATTCATCCCATCGAAGGGGAGCCGCTGGATGAACATCTGCTGAAAGAAATCGTCGGCGCCATCCTCTCGGAAAAGCAGCGGCAGTCGCTCGAGGAGAACTGGCAGTTGTGTTTCTCCCGTCAGTGGGCCGATGTTGGACGCTGCCGGATCAGTGTCTATTTTCGCGCGGGTTGCCCGGAAATGGCGATCCGTCTGTGTGAGACCCGAGTTCGCGGCGCAGAAGAGCTGGGCTTACCACCGATTGTTTCAGAATTGACCCGACTGCCCAGCGGCCTGGTGCTGGTCACCGGACCCACGGGAACCGGAAAGACAACGACTCTCAATTTTTTGATCGACGCGATCAACCGGCAGCGCCGCGCCAAAATCGTCACGATCGAGGATCCCGTCGAATTTGTCCACGAGAATTTGCGGAGCATCGTCATCCAACAAGAAGTGATGACCGACGTTTTATCCTTCCGCAGTGCACTGATCCACGTGTTGCGCCAGGATCCCGACGTCATCGTGATCGGCGAAATGCGCGATCTGGAGACGATCGAGACCGCGCTCATTGCCGCCGAAACCGGCCATCTTGTCATGGCGACATTGCACACGCCGGATTCCGTACAGACGGTGCAGCGCATCTACAGCGTTTTCCCGGCTGAACAGCAGAATGCGATCGTCGTACAACTTGCGAACAGCCTTCAGGCGATCATTGCCCAGAAGCTGCTGCCACGTGCCGATGGAAAAGGGCGCGTGCTGGCGGCCGAAGTCTGCGTCGCGACGCCTGCGGTGCGAAATCACATCCGGGAGGGCCAAGTGCATCAGCTCTACAGCGAAATGCAGACCGGGAAAAAGCATCAAATGCAGACCATCGATCACTCGCTGCTCTCGCTTTATCAGCGTGGCGAAATTACCTACGACACCGCGCTATCGCATGCGCGAGTTCCCGATCACATTCGTCAGCGCGCGATCGAACGGCCTGCCTGACGACCCCCTCGCCGCAGTGATCGTTCATCGTGGCCGCAGCCACGCGCATCTGTCGTGCGGCGCTCTCGTGACAAAAGGCGCCCCGGCATCGACTAATGGGCGATGAGGGACTCGAACCCCCGACATCCACGGTGTAAACATGGCGCTCTAACCAACTGAGCTAATCGCCCGATTGCTGCTCCAAGACACATCTTACTCGAATTGCGGCCAACAGGGGAGACGTGGCCCCCGCGTGACGTACCACGCGACGCCCAATTCGATTTGCAATTTGCAATTTGCAATGGCCAATTTGCAATTCCCTCATCGCGCCAGTCGCGCTCTAACTAACGCGCGGGGCGACGCGCTGCCTCCCTCGCACACCACTACAGCCTCAGCTCTCGCTTCACGGCGCAAAACGCCTCGACGGCGAATTCGAGGTCTTTCTGCGAATGGGCGGCGGAAATCTGCACGCGGATGCGGGCCTTGCCTTGGGGGACGACCGGGTAGGAAAAACCGATCACATACACGCCTTTGACGAGCATCGCCGCCGCGAATTTCGTCGCCAGCGCCGCGTCTCCCAGCATGATCGGGCAGATCGGATGCGCTCCGGGGACGATATTGAATCCTCGCCGCGCTATCTCCCCGCGAAAGAACTGCGTGTTCGCCTCGAGCTTGTTGCGCAGTTCGGTCGACGCGGTCAAAATCTCCAGCGCCTTGAGCGACGTGGCGGCGATCGCGGGCGCGAGCGTATTGGAAAACAAATAAGGCCGCGAGCGCTGCCGCAGAAGCTCGATGATTTCCTTCCGCCCGCTGGTATAGCCCCCGCTGGCCCCGCCCAGCGCCTTTCCCAAAGTGCCCGTCAGGATATCCACGCGCTCCTCGACAGCGTGCAGCTCGTGCGTCCCGCGCCCCCTGGCGCCCATGAACCCCACCGCGTGGGAATCGTCGACCATGACCAGCGCCTGGTGCTTTTCAGCCAGATCGCAGATCGCCGGCAGGTTGGCGATGGAGCCATCCATCGAAAATACGCCATCGGTGGCGATGAGCCGGAACCTCGCCCCGGCGGCCTGCTGCAGCTTGGCTTCGAGGTCGCTCATGTCGCTGTTGCGGTAGCGCTCGCGCTGTGCTTTGCACAAGCGGATGCCGTCGATGATGCTGGCGTGATTGAGCTCGTCAGAGATCACGACGTCCTCAGCCCCCAGCAGCGTTTCGAACAGGCCGCCGTTGGCGTCGAAGCACGAACTGTAGAGTATGGTGTCGTCTGTGCCGAGAAAGCGGCTCAAGGCAGCTTCCAGCTCTTTGTGGATCGCCTGAGTCCCGCAAATAAACCGCACCGACGAGAGGCCGTAGCCCCAGCGGTCGAGGGCCCTATGCGCCGCCTCGATCACTTGCGGATGCCCGGCCAGACCGAGGTAATTGTTGGAACACAGATTGAGGACGCTGGAACCGTCGGCCACGCGAATGTGCGCGTCTTGCGGGGTCGTGATGACGCGCTCGGCCTTATACGTCCCCGCGGCGCGAATCGCGTCGAGCTGCTGTTCGATGTGCCGGCGAAAGGAGTCGATCATGCTGAAAACAACTGAACAGGCATTCGTCGGCCGTCACTTCCAGCTTAGGATTACCTTCCCCGACTGTCCGCTCTGCATCGCCTCGAAGCCCTTCTCGAACTCGGTGCAGTGGAATCGGTGGGTGATCACCGGGCGGATGTCGAGGCCGCTTTCGAGCATCACCGTCATTTTATACCACGTCTCGTACATTTCACGACCATAAATCCCATGGATCGTGAGCATGTTGAAGACGACGATGTTCCAGTCGATGGCGATCGGCTCGGATGGAATGCCCAGCATGGCGATCTTTCCGCCGTGGCACATATTATCGAGCATGTCGCGGAAAGCGGCCGCGTTGCCCGACATCTCCAGCCCCACGTCGAAGCCCTCTTTCATGCCCAGCTCTTGTTGCACGTCGGCCAGCTTGCCGGTTTTCACATTGAGCGCCACGGTGGCGCCCATTGTCTTGGCGAGCGCCAGCCGGTAATCGTTGACGTCGGTCGCCACCACGTACCGGGCGCCGGCGTGCTTGACGACGGCCGCCGCCATGATGCCGATCGGCCCAGCCCCCGTAATCAGCACGTCTTCGCCCAAAACGGGGAACGACAGGGCCGTGTGCACCGCGTTTCCGAACGGGTCGAAAATCGAGGCCACGTCGCGGTCGATGTCGTGCCGATGATGCCACACGTTGGTCATCGGCAGAACTAGATATTCGGCGAAAGCCCCGGGCCGGTTGACGCCGACGCCTTTGGTGTCTCGACAAAGCTGCCTGCGCCCGGCCAGGCAATTGCGGCAGCGACCGCACACGACGTGCCCTTCGCCGCTCACGACGTCGCCGGGAAAAAAATCCTTGACGTTCGAGCCCACCTCCACGATTTCGCCGACGAATTCGTGGCCCACGACCATCGGCACGGGAATCGTCTTCTGCGCCCAGGCGTCCCACTTGTAGATGTGCAGGTCGGTGCCGCAGATGCCGGTGCGGTCGACGCGAATCAAGACGTCGTTGATGCCGTATTGGGGCACGGGAACGTCGTCGAGCCACAAGCCGGGGGCGGCTTTGGCCTTCACCAGCGCCTTCATCGTTTTCATGGGGCCTTGTCGCGAAGAGCGATCAATTCACCAGCAAAAAGTCGCGGCTGTTGAGCAGCGCCCACATCAGGTCTTGCGCCGCCTCTGAGCGCTTGTCGCCGTACGACTTGAAAAACTCGACACCCAGCCGCAGCTCGTCGGCGGTGGGATGCCGCGCCAGCGACCAGAGATACAGCTCGGTCACCAGCGGCTCGTCGGCGAGCTTGGCGCCCATGAGCTGCGCCGGGCGCGCCGCGGCATTCTGCACGCGCCCCAAAATGCTCTTTCCGTTGATGAAATGCAAGGCTTGCAGCATGTTCGAACTGTTGTCGCGCTCGCATTCGCAGGCGTCCATCCGCTGCGGCTTGCCGAACAGGCTCAAAAAGGGACTGTCGAACGCCGCATCGGGAAGTTGGGCCGCATGAAAACCGCCCGGAGCGCCCGGAAAACTCTCGGGAATTCCGGTGGCCTGCACGAGCGAATCGAGCAGCGCCTCGGCGGGAATGCGCCGCGGGATCGCGTGCGAAAAGTTCTGCTCGTCGCGCCGGTTCGATTGCGTCGCCAGGCTCGTGCGTTGATAAGTCGCCGAAGTCACGATCCTCCGCATGAGCTGCCGCATGTCGAAGCGATGTTCAATGAAATCTCGCGTCAGCGCCTCGAGCAAAGCCGGGTTGATGGGGGGATTCGTGCTGCGAATATCGTCGACGGGATCGACGATGCCGCGGTGGAAGAAATAGCTCCAGATGCGGTTGACGAGCCCGCGGGCAAAGAACGGATTGTCAGGCGACGTGAGCCATTGGGCATAAACCTCGCGGCGATCGGTTCCCTCGGGAATCTCGGGCTCTTGACCCGCAAGATACCGGGCCGGCTGCGGGCGGCCCGTTCGCGGATTCGTCGCCGATCCGGCCGCCAGGTTCATTTGCACGAGCTTGGCGTTGGCCACACCGGGAAAGCGCACATCGGGCCGCGTCGACACCTGGCTGAAAAAACTGGCCAGGCCGTAGTAGTCCCGTTGAGTCCAGTTTTCAAGGGGATGCGGGTGGCAGCGCGCGCAAAGCATTCGCACGCCGCAAAAAACCTGGGTGGCCCGCTCGAGCGTGTCATTGGTGTCTTTGCTGATGGCGAAGTACACGCTGGCCGGGTCGTCGACGATGCCGCCGCGCGAGGTGAAAATCCGCCGGGCGAACTGATCGAGGGGCATGTTTTCGGCAATCGCGCTTCTCAAGAATTCGCGGAAGAGATACACCGACTGCTGGCTCACCACATTGCGCGAATTCTGCAAAAGATCGCCCCATTTGAGCGACCAATGATCGACGAATTCCGACCGGCCGAACAGCTTATCGACCACCTGTTCGCGCTTGGCCGGATTGCCGTCCGAAACGAACGCCTTGATCTCGTCGGGCTTGGGCTGCATGCCGATCAAGTCGAGGTACACGCGCCGCAAGAACTCTTCATCGCCCGCGATCGCCGAGGGGGCGATCTTCAGACGGTTCAGCTTTTCGACGACGGGCCGGTCGATCAGGTTCCCCTCGGGCAACGGCGTGGGAACGAAATCGGGATTGGGTTTGAGCACGATCACGCCCGCGGCGCCAAACGTTCGCTCGAAGCGCCCCGCGATCGCCGTCTCTCCCGCATCGCCGGCAACCACTTGTCCTTCGTCATCGACCTCGGCGAATTGCGTGTTGTTGACGCTGAACGCGCCGAGCCTGGTGACATCGCGCGTGGTTCCGTCGTTGTAGATGGCGATCATCTGTACGCGGTGCTTCTGCCGGGGTCGCAACATGAGCTTGTCGGGAACCAGCCGCACGGCGACGACGCGCGCAGGATCGGCCAGATCGCCCGGCGCGCCCTGCTGAATCCAATTGACCATAATCTCGTTGGCGAGACTGCTGCGGCGGAACCGCACGCCCCCTTCGTGCGGAGCGTCGCCGCGCGGTTTGGCGACGATCAGGCTCGTCTCCGGAAATTGAAGATTCAGACGGCGGCCGAATTGCTCTTTTGTGATCGCCGCGAAATCCAGCTCGGGATCAGAGCCGCGCAGCGATAATTTGAAGCCGTTTTTTCCCAGCGAATAACCGTGACAGGCCCCCATATTGCAACCCGACTTCGAGAGCACGGTCATCACTTCATGGCGGAAGCTGTAAGGAGGCTCGGCGGCCGGAAGCTCGACTTTCACCGGAACCGAAACCACCTGGCCGGCCGCCGAAACGGTGATCTGAGTCTGGCCGTTCGACACGGCCGATACCCAGCCCTGCTCATCCACCTTGGCGATTTTGGGATCGGCGCTGACCAACCGGCTCGCCGGCAAAAGATCGAGCGAATAGCCGTCGCTCGACGTTCCCAGCACCTGCAGCGAGTGCGGCCGGCGCGGGTGGCGCAGCTCGATCGAGGCCGGATAGACGGTGATCGCGCCTGCCACGGCGTCGTCTTGGGACGAAGCCCATGTGCGTTCGGCCGTGGCGGCCGACAGCAGGGCAAAAAGCAGCGCCACTCGCGAGATTCGTCGTTTGATGTTCACCATTCTTATCTCCTCACTCATTCCTGCTGCGCTCGGATTTTAGTCTATGCGCGATTCATTTTGCCGCCGGCTTCACCAAAAGCGCGAATTCAGCTCCGCGGCTGCGAATGCGCAGCGTGGGTTGGTTGGGATCGGGGGCCAGACTCGCGAATACTTTGAGCCCGCGGTATTCGCCCGCAGGCAGATTGGCGTGTACGATCAGATTTGCTGCAAATTCATCGGCGTCGGGCTTGATGGTTACCGCATCGGCGCGGGCTCCGGCGGGAAGGCCTGTGAGCGTGACGAGCACGTCTCCCTTGAACCCGTTTTGCCGCTCAACTTTTCCCGCAATCTTGAAGGTCGCGCCCTGCTGCGCATCGAGAGCGGCCTCGATCTGCGCGGGAGTGGACAGTTGCACGACAACCGGCGAGCGGACTTCCATCCGGCGAACCGGGGCAAAGGCCGTTGCCAGCACCAGGCGTTTGTCGGCCGACAGCAAACTCGCCTCGAGCGTCAGATCGTAGACGGGCGAGGGAAGGTCCATCGGCACCAGCACGCCGAAATCGGCTTCAGTCACATTGGCTGCCAGCTCCACGGGTTTTTCGGCTCGCAACGCGCGATTGGGATCGGGCACGCCATTGGAAATTCTTGGCGGCTGGCTCGTCAAAAGGGTCAGCCGCACGAGTGCATCGCCGGCCGGGCGCGTGATCTTGATCGGCAGCACCAGCCGCCCGGTGGGATTGAGCGTCGCATCGCCGGGCAGATTTCGCCAATCGATCTGAAAATCGGCTGCCTTGGCCGCCGTCGGCCCCAGCGCGAGCTCTGATGCGAGCCAGGGTTGCAGCAGCCGCAGCGGATGGCCGGCTAAAAAGACAGGGCGCTCATGGCCGTCGGCTCCGCGTCCGTTCCAGGTGGTGATCGCCGCCTCGCCGGCCGTGTCTTTGCGTTCGACCGTCACGAGGGCGCCTTCGGCTTCCTCGGGAATGGTGGCGCCATCGAGACGATATCCCGCCGGCAGGCCGTCCGCTGAAAGGTCCACTTTTCCCGAATAATTTTGACGCGCAATTAATACAGGCACCACAGTGCGCCCTCCGGCCGGCATCATCAAACGCTGCGCCGGGGTCGACAGATCGAATTCCGTGGGCATGCTCCCGGGCATTTGCGGATCGACGGCGAGGCGATAGACGCCGTGTGGACCGCCGCGTCCGAGAGCATCGACGACTCCCACGATGACTGAAGTCGTCTTATCGGGAACAGTGTACTCGAGAACCGGGTCGACCGTCCCCGCCCCGTCTTCGACGCGCGCCAGCGCCGCGCCGGCCTCGTTTCGAACCACCAGGGCCACATCGACCGGCGAGCCGGATCGCGCCGCAAATGCTTCCAGCCGCAGCTTGCTTCCCGGAACGACGGCGACTTTGTAGCGATCTTCTTCGTAGGGGAGCAACAACCGGCCGCTGACGCCGACGCGGCCGGCCGGCAATTCCTGCAAGCCCGCGGGAGCTGTCTGCTCCAGCACTTCGGCATGCGCGCTGACGGTGACGAAAGGCCGCGCGCCGCTCCAAAGAGCTTCGGCCGGCCACGGGAGCCGCACAGCGCCGGCCGCAGAGCTGGCAGCGAAATTGACCCGCGGCGTCGGGGATGTCCCCATGAATTCAATTGTCTGCACCTGGGCCGGGCCGACGACCGGCGGAAAGACCTGATCGACGTATGCCCATTTTCCGACTTTAAGGCGAAAAAAAGCCGGGCCCGGCGGGCCGTACTCGGAATCGTGCACAGCGATAATGTATTCGCCGTCGGCCGGAAGCGTGGCCTGGAGGCGAGCGTCTCCAAACAGCGCGGGCGTGCCCCAGGCCCAGGCGATTTGCAATCGGCTGGCATTATAAAGGTGAAGAATCGGCCGGAGCTTGCTTCCCAGCCGCTGAGCTTCGACTTCGATCGAAACCTGATCGCCCGCTTTTCCCGAGAACTTCGTTTCGGCAATCGTGCTCCCCCCGGCGCTGCCGTGCAGCGCAGCGGGAAGCTGCTCAATAGCAGGCGTCCAGGCGCGTTGCGGCAGCCGGTCGACGCCGATCACGGCAGATGCGCTGACGCCCCCCTCGGTGTACACGCGCGCCTGGTAATAGCCCGCAGGCACATTTCCCTCGACGGCAATGTCGTAGGTCGCCCGTTTGTCGGTCGAGCCGGGCTTCAATTCGGCTCGTGCAGGAAAGGGCAAAAGGAGCCGCGGCGCCGTTCCCAGCTCGTCTCCATCCACTATCAGCGTCGTCACGGCGCCCGCTTGCAAACCGTGCAGATTGAGATCGCGCAACGACGGTTCAGCCGCGGTGCAGCGCGCCGCCGTCAGTGCGGCAAAAAATAGGCACAAGGACGAGGCCGCGGCCAGCGGGCCGGCTTTTTTTTCTCTTCGTCGGATTGTTCGCACAGCGGGAGGGTCGTTAAGGCGGGAGCGCAAAAGCGAGTCGATCATGGTGGACGCGTTAAAACAACTGGCGTATCGGTTCGGCCTCGACCAGGCGAATGGGACGCTCGCCGGGGCCAGGAAGCATTGTCGTATCGAGGTTGATCCCCATGCCGTGATAGATCGATGCCAAAACCTGCGGCGGCTGGATGGGACTGGTGTGCGGCTTGGACCCGATTTTGTCGGTCGAGCCGATGGCCTGGCCGCCGCGGATATTGCCGCCGCACAGGAAATTCGTCCACGCGGCCGGATAATGGCCGCGGCCGCCGCGGCCGTCGATTTGCGGCGTCCGACCGAATTCACTGAGCACGGCGACGACCGTTTCTTGCAGCAGGCCCCGCTGTTCGAGATCTTCAATCAGCGCGGTAAAGGCCCAGTCGAATTGCGGGCAAAGATGCCGTTCGTAATCGAGCGGCGAATTGTCGAGAGTCGCTCCATCGGCATGCATGTCCCAGCAAGTGATGTTGAAAACGGTGTCGAAGTGATTGACGGTCACGTATCGCACGCCTTCTTCGATCAGCCGGCGAGCCAAGAGGCAGCTTTGGCCGAACGTGTTCCGACCGTACCGATCGCGAAGCTTATCGGGCTCGCGGGCCAGATCGAACGCCTGTTTCGCCCTGGGAGACGTCAAAAGACGCAGTGCGCGGGCATACGCGCTCTCGTGCATTTGAGTGCTGCGAGTCTCGGTGCGGCGTTGCAGCGAGTCCAACTGCGAGAGCAGCTTTTGCCGCGCGTCAAAGCGATACGCCGCCTGTTCTTTCGGAACTTCGATGTCGGCGACTTTGAAATCGGGGAGCGACGGATCGCTGTTCAAAAAGAACGGCTCGTGCGCGCTGCCGAGATAGGCCCCCGTTTGGCCGTGCAGCGGCGGGCCGCCCGTATTCCCGATGGGTCCGGGAAGAATCACGTTGGCCGGCAGCTCGCTTTTCTGGCCGAACAGCCTCGCAATCACGCTGCCACAGTGCGGCTTCATGCTGTCGGCATTGAAGTCGTGCCCCGTCATCATCCACCGCTGGCCGTTCTCGTGCGAAGCGCCCGTCGTGTAATACAGGCTGCGGAGAAGCGCGACTTTATCCATCATCCGCGACATCAGCGGAAAATGCTCGCAGATGTTGATGCCGGGGACGTTCGTCTCGATCGGCTTGAACTTGCCGCGAATTTCGGCCGGCGCCTCAGGCTTCATATCCCAGGTGTCGAGGTGGCCGGGCGAACCGACCAGAAAGATCGTGATGCAGTTGCGAATTTTCGCCCGAGGCTCGTCGATGGCGTGAGCCGATTGCAATTTCAAGAGTGTCGGGAGCGAGAGTCCCGCCAGTCCGGCCGACCCGGACTGCAGGAAACTGCGCCGCGTAAAGCCGTGGCAGACCGGAACGTTCACTTTGCCCACGTTCAGCATTGGCTCGACTCCTTCAACTTGGCGGCCGGCGGATGGCTCCGGTTGAACTTCCTTTGCCTCCGGCGGGAAGGCTCGTTCTTAGTGAATTCGCTAAAACAATTGACGGATCGGTTCGGCCTCGACCAAACGAATCGGCCGCTCGCCGGGACCTGGCAACATCGTCGTATCGAGGTTGATTCCCATGCCGTGGTAAATCGACGCGAGAATCTGCGGCGGCTGGATGGGGTTGGTCTGCGGCTTGGCCCCGGTCTTATCGGTCAAGCCAATGGCCTGGCCGCCGCGGATGTTGCCCCCGCACAGGAAGTTGGTCCAGGCGGCCGGATAATGGTCGCGCCCGCCGCGCGGATTGAGCTGCGGTGTGCGTCCGAATTCACTCAAAACCGCGACGACGGTCTCTTGCAGCATTCCCCGCTGCTCGAGGTCTTCAATCAGTGCCGTGAAAGCCCAATCGAATTGCGGGCAAAGGAGCCGCTCGTAATCGAGGTAGGTGTTGTCCAGTCCGCCGCCGTCGGCGTGCATATCCCAGCACGTCAGGTTGAAGACCGTATCGAAGTGATTGACGGTGACGTATCGCACGCCTTCTTCGATCAGTCGGCGGGCCAAGAGGCAGCTTTGGCCGAATGTGTTCCTGCCGTAGCGATCGCGGAGCTTATCAGGCTCGCGGGCCAGGTCGAACGCCTGCTTCGCGCGCGGTGAAGTTAATAGGCGAAAGGCGCGAGAGTACGCGCTTTCGTGCATCAATGTGCTGCGCGCTTCGCCGCGGCGTTGCAGCTCGTCAATCTGCGAGAGCAGCTTTTGCCTGGCGTCAAAGCGATACGCCGCCTGTTCTTTGGGCACCTCGATGTCGGCGACTTTGAAGTCGGGAAGCGACGGATCGGAATTCAAAAAGAACGGTTCGTGCGCGCTGCCCAGATAGGCCCCCGTCTGGCCGTGTAACGGTCCCGCGCCCGTATTGCCGATGGGTCCGGGAAGAATGACGTTGGCCGGCAGCTCGCTTTTCTGGCCGAACAACCGCGAAATCACGCTGCCGCAGTGGGGCTTCATGCTGTCGGCGTTGAAGTCGTGGCCGGTCATCATCCACCGCTGCCCGTTCTCGTGCGAGGCGCCTGTCGTGTAATACAAGCTGCGGAGGAGCGCGACTTTATCCATCATCTGCGACATCAGCGGAAAATGCTCGCAGATGTTGATGCCGGGGACGTTCGTCTCGATCGGCTTGAACTTGCCCCGAATTTCGGCCGGGGCCTCGGGCTTCATATCCCAGGTGTCGAGGTGGCCGGGCGAACCGACCAGAAAGATCGTGATGCAGTTGCGAATTTTCGCCCGAGGCTCGTCGATGGCATGAGCCGATTGAAGGTTCAAGAGTGTCGGGAGCGAGAGTCCTGCCAGTCCGGCCGACCCGGCCTGCAGGAAACTGCGGCGCGTAAAACCGTGGCAGACCGGAACATTCACTCTGCCCACATTCAGCATCGGCTCGACTCCTTCTGCCTCACGTCAAATCGTAAACGTCAGTTTGTTCGAAACGTCGACGAACTTGCTGTTGATGAATTCCCGCTCTGCGTTCTTCTTGTAGTCAACGTACTTCCACATTTGCAGCACGATTTCGTAGGTTCCCGGCGCGGTTTCAGAAAGCTCATAGCTCGTCTCGGCCCGTGCCGCCGGCGTGGCAATAACCTTGCCATCCCGGCGAATCTCCCATTGCAGACGCAGTCCCCAATCGTTTGACACGTCGGTGCGAATCAACCGGCGTCCTTCGAGCTTGATCTCTGCGTGAGGGTTCCCGTCATACTTTTGTTCCATGTCACTGACTCCGGCGTGAAAACAGAACCAACCCGGCGCAAAACCACGGTCGGATCTCGCGCAATCGAGCAAACCGATCAATATATAGATTATCGTCTATCTGTCCGGATGAAAATGGCAAAGCGGGAGATTTCCTGAGGCGCACCTGCCGCATGACCATTGCAATCGTTCTAAGACGGCCGGAGTTCAGCTATTGCTCTGATTTCTGAACCTGCGGAGAATTCAACGGCGGTGGTCGCACCCGCGCTGTGCCGAATTGCACGATCGTCACCATGCTCACCAGCCCCGCGAGCGCACCAATTTGTGGGCCGGTTACCTGCTCCTGGTCCAGCCAGCCGAAGACGACAGCCCCGATCGGAATCAGGTTCGTTACCATGCCCGCGAACAGCGGCCCATGGTCGTGAATCATTTGATTGAAAATGAATGTCGCAATGCCCGTCCCCAACACGCCGAGCACCGCGACTGAAATCAGCGCCAAAGCCTGATCGGCCGCCGTCACCGCGGCGCGATCGAACGGAACGGCGGTCGACAGGGGGAGCAAGAGCGCGCCGGCCGCGGCCAATGTCAGCAATGACAATTCCAATGATGGAACATGGCTCAGAGATCTGCGAATGAGCGTGTTCATGGCGGCGTAACACAATGGGACCGTCATGGCCAATACGAGATCGACCGGCGGAATTTTCCGCGAAATGCCTTCGCGCATCAAAAGCGCCATAAACCCCAACGCGGCGAGCACGCCGAAAAGTTGCCGCCGCGCCGGATAAATGCCCAGCAGAGGAATCGAAACCAGAATCGTCAGCAGGGGCGTAAAGCTGACCATCATGCCGATGAATGCGCTGCCGTCGCGGGCAATCAGATAGGGCTGAATGACGAACGGAATCGCGAGCCCGAATAAGATGACAAACGCCAGCGGAACAATATCGCGACGCCGAATCGACCAGCGCCTCGAGGTCCGCCACCAGAACCAGGCCAGAATCACCGCCCCGCCGATGAGCCGCCAGGCGCCGATCTCAATCGGCGACAGCCAAAGCGACGCTTTCTTCATCAGGATGAAATTTCCGCCCCAGACGACGCAGATGAAGATGAACCAGGCGTATGCCATCGCGTTTCCGGATGATCGCGCCGCGCGTTATTTTTCGCCATTGCCGTCAAACGAGCGTGCGTGCGGCGCCTTGCGGCCTCGCGTCTTTCTTTCGTTAAGCAGCGGTTTCCCTTCGGCCGTGGTCGGGGCGCTCACGAGGGGCTCCGGGGCGCCTTCCAGCGGCGCGCCTCGTTCAGCCGCATCGAGCCTCGCTCGGCCGCGAAGCACGTAATCTTCCGAGAGATCGAAGCCCACCCATCGCCGGCCGAGCTTCTTGGCGACGACCAGCGTCGTGGCGCTTCCTGAAAAGGGATCGAGCACGAGGTCGCCCGAATCGGAACAGCAGCGGATGATTCGCCCCAGCAATTGCTCCGGCATTTGGCAGCCGTGGAACCCGGCACGCTCCTTGAACGTCCCCGCGACCCGCGGGAAATACCAGGTGTCATCGGTCGCCTGAAAGCCCTCGGGAACGTCCTGGGGACGCAATATCCACGTGTCGTCGGGCAGGCGGCCGGCCGGATTCGCTCGTCCGTCGGCGTACACCAATTGCCGCGCCGACGGCACGCGGATCGCCTCATCGTTGAATTTGAATTCCTCCGGGTCCTTGACGAAATGAAATAAGTGGGCGTGGGACCGGCTGAATTTGTTTTTGCAATTGACGCCGAACGTGTAGTACCAGATTACCCAACTGCGGCAATGAAACCCGATTTCCTGGGACATCAGCTTGAGCTCGGCCGCGTATTCGTCGCCGATCGCCAGCCAGAAAGTGCCGGAGGGCTTGAGGGCGCCAAAGACGGCGGCGATCCATTGCCGCGACCAATCGAGGTAATGCTCTTTCTCTTTCGTGTCATCGTAAACGTCATACTGGTAGCCGATGTTGAAGGGCGGATCGGCAAAGGCCAAATCGACGCTCGCCGGCGCCAGGTCTTGCACTCCTTTTGCGCAATCGCCCTGGTGAATCGTGTTGATTTCGAGCAACGTTTCGTCCTCCGTAACTTGCGTGCGGCGTCTTCCGCCGAGAGTGCCAGTAAGCAGCCGCAGATCACAGTCG